>JBMFOT010000003.1:0-90742 GCA_049969495.1 Armatimonadota bacterium | reverse complement strand
GGTGTTCTCAGTGTTGCGTATCCTGCATCTGGCTGACATGCATCTGGGGTACCGTCCCGGCAATTCCAACGTGCCCGCCAACCTCTTCGAGCAACGTGATAGGGTGCTGGAACAGGCGGTGCAGGTGGCGATGGAACGGGATGTGAATCTCTTCCTCATCGCAGGAGACCTCTTTGACGACTACCGCCCTCCAGAACAGCTGGTAGAGGAGACAATTCGCAGCCTGAAGCGCCTGGAACAGCATGGCGTTCTTGTGGTCACCGTGCCCGGTAATCACGATGAGTACACCTATCCTGAATCGGTCTATCGCAGGCAGAAAGACAGATGGCCCGGCATACTGGTGACCAACCCTATGCCCGAGATTGTTTACAGCAACAGCGTGGGTGGTGAGCAGGTACACATCGTCTCGATGGCTTATATAGCGGGGCAGACCGATGCCTCGTCCCCATTGAAAGACTTTCCTGCACGCCCTGAAACGGGAATGACTCTCGCCGTGCTGCACGGCACTGTAGGAGGTTGGCAGCAGAACGAGAGGAGCCTGCCTCTGGATGAAAAAGCACTGGCGGACTCTGGGTACGACTACATCGCTCTTGGACATCTTCACACGAACAAGCAGTACGAATGGAAGGCTTGCTACCCGGGTATGGTGGCGGGAAAGGGTTTTGCGGACCCAGGCGTCGGCTACTTTACTCTGGTCACGCTGGATAACGCTGGGGCGCGGGTGGAGAAGATACCTGCAGAGAACGTGCCGGTGTGGCACCGAGAAGAGATAAGTGTCTCCGAATATGATAACTACGATACGCTGGTAGAGGACTGCCAACAGCGCCTTAAGCAGCGTGCAGGTTCACCCACACAGATAGTCTTAAAGGGGTTTGCTGACTTCCCCATTTCCACTGAGCGGCTGAAGACCGACGTAGGCGATTATAGCGTTTATCTGGAGGTGGTGGATGAGACGCAGGGTTTCTCGGATGAGTTTATCGACCGGCTGGCGAGGGAAAAGACTATACGGGGGCTATTCGTACGCAAGATGAAGCAACGGATAGATCAAGCCGAGGATGAAGAGAAACGACGCCTCTACCGCAGCTCTTTGATTTTCGGTTTGGAGGCGTTGGGCATAGGAGGAGATGACTGAGCGATGGCGGACATCCGCTTCCGACGGTTGCGCCTAGAAGGTTTTGGGCGCTTCGCACAACCCGTCGAGTTTCTATTCCATGAGGGTATCAACGTGTATATCGCCCCAAATGAAAGCGGCAAGTCCACGCTGGTGGCGGGCATTGAAGCGGTGCTGTTTGGGCTCGAGCAAAGTAAAGACCCTAAAAAGTTCAGCGTGCACCGATTCCGCTCATGGTGCCCTCATGACCGCTTTGCTGGTGAGCTGGAGCTGGAATGGGATGGGCGGGGATGGCGTTTCCATCGAGCTTTCCACGAGAACAAGCTGAACATTTCTGTTCTTACTGATGCGGGCGTATGGCAACCGCAGCGCGAATACACACACAACCCCCGTGCAAGAAAGAAGGTTCCTGCTGTCCATGATGTCCTGGAGAAGCTCTTGGCGGGGATTACCGACCGGAGCCTGTTCGAGAGAACCTTCTGCTTGCCACAAGTGCTGCCCGACAGCTCCACCCTGGAGGTGCAGCAACTGCTGTCGGGAGGAGATGCGTACAACAAAGCCCTGAAAAAAGACATTGTGGAGAGGGCAAAACAGGTTACACGCTACACCGGGCGGATGGGATTAACCCCAAGAGATGCGTACAATGAAGGGAAGGTTGAACAGTGGGAAAGAGAGATTGAGACAAAGAGACGGTCTCTTGAACAAAGCAAGCGATTGGTGGACGAATTGCACGAGAAACAGCAAAAAAGAGAGCGGCTGGAGAACGAACATAACGAGTTGAAAGAAGAGGTTGCACAGCTCGAAAAGCAAATCAACGCGTGTCAACAGTGGTTGCAGTGTTATGAAAAGTATGCACAAACTTTCAAAGAACAAACAGAGATTCGTCAAAAGCTTGGAATGGCACAGCAGGTTCAATCGCTCATCAAACAGAGGGAAGGAGAAAAAAGCCGATACCCCAATTGGTGCAGGCAAGATTCCGATCCAAAAGATGTTGTTTCTAAAGCGAGGAACCGCACAAAAGAGCTGCTTGGCAACTGGAATCAGCTGAAGGAGAACCGTCAGAAGTACGAGCAGATAGCGATGCAGATACAAGACAAGTATTCCGTTTTCGAGCAAGCCCCTCCTGAAGACATACAGCTGCTGGAGCGCTACGAGGCAGAGAAAGAACGGATAGACAAAGAACTGCTTCAAGCGAAACACCATCTCGAGAACCTGCAGAAAGGTCTGAGCGATTACGATGCTGCGAAGGGACAATATGAGCAAACCTTTGGGGACATAGAACAAATACCGACAGATGCCGTTCGCAAGAAGATAGAGCTGCTCAGAGCCTATGCCGCGCCCCCGTCCATCGCTCGTAGCAGGGCTGCGTTGGTATTCGCCTCCGGAGGAGTTGTCTCCCTCGCGCTTGGGGTTCTGCTTGGAGGAGTGGCGGTTGGTATGGTGCTGGCGGTTTTGTGTGCGGGCATTGCAGTAATTCTTTACTATAGAGGGCGGCAGCAAGCCCAGGCCATGCACTCGCAGCAGCTGCGGGAGGTCAATGAGCAGTTGGGCTCCCTCGCCGAAAAGGATGATATCACAGAGCTCGCCGCTCTTCACGAAAGGCTGAAGCAACGTGACACTGAGAAAAGTCGCTTGCAGGAACTGGCAAGGAATCTGCCCACTGAAGAGAGCCTGCAAGAGGCGGAAGAAAAAGTGAGGCAATGGGAGACGGAACAGCGTCGCTTCTCGGAGAAGATAAAACCATATGAAGAGGCTTTCGGAGATAGTCTCACAGAGGAGTACAAAAATTACGAACGACTGGTTAACGACAGGAAACGCATCGAAGAAGCCCTCCACAAAGATGCCGAGCCCTTCGGCGTATCATGGAGCGAAGTGGACAGGCAACCATGCGCCAGGTATTTGGAAGACTTTGGGATGCTAGCAGAAGAGATGGGGTTGTCGAATCCAGAAGCGCCGTTGAGCGATCTGATGCAAAAGCTTGCGGCGCTGTCGGAAGAGTTCTGGAAGCAGCGAGAACAGAAGGCAAGCGATTACAATCGGCTATGCCAGGACATAGAAAAGCAGCGCGCAGAGTTGAAAGGTATCCTGCAAGACAAAACGATAGAGGATCTCCAGCGTGAAGAGACTCACCGGCATAACGAGGCTAGCAGCCTCCTGAGCAAATGGAAACAGCTAGTGGAAGATCATCCCTATCTGCCACCAGCCCAAATAGATGAAGGGCAGGAAAGGAGCGTCAGGGAAAGGCTATATCAACTGCAAGAGGATTTGAAGGAAAAGAAGCGTCGACAAGAAGAACGACAACAGCAGTTTCAAGACATCGCACAGGAGATTGGGCAGCTGGAAGGCAAGGGCGTCCACAACATCGCAAAGCTGCAGGAGGAGATAGAGCAATTAGAGCGAGAGAAAGAGCAGCTGCAGTTCGAGGCAGAGGCTCTCACGGTAGCCTACCTCACACTGGAACAGGCGGCGGAAGAGTTCCATCAGGACTGCCGCCAGCAACTCGCCGAGGCTATCACCGAATACTTCCAGCGGTTTGCGCCAGCAGAGAACCCGCGCCGCGTGGATCTCAAAGAGAATTTCGAATTGCAAGTGTACGAGAGTGAAAGACAGATAGACCTCTCCCAGCTCAGCCGTGGGGCGCAAGACCAGCTGTACCTCGCGGTGCGCTTCGCTCTGGCGGACTACCTTAGCGACAACGTGAGGATGCCTTTCATTTTTGACGACAGTTTCGTGCACTGTGACGCCGAGCGACGCGAAGCCATTCGCAGTGTACTAGAGCAGGTAGCGCCGCACCGGCAGATCATTATCTTATCGCATGACCCGGCGTTCGAGGCATGGGGACGTCCTCTGCAGGTAATGCGCACCGAAACGCATGACCACTGACCAGAGCTGCTACGAAAGAGGTATATTCCATGCAGGTCGCAGCCATTACCGGTAAAAGGCAGGCACAGCTGGTAGAACGCGAAACGCCCCATGCGTGGGGCGACGTGGTGGTGGTGAAAATCCACGTGACGCCGATGTGCACCGAGTACAAACTGTACCGCGATGGGCACGTGACCGACGTGCTCGGTCACGAGGCGGCGGGGGAAGTGGTGGAGGTCGCCCAGCCGGGGCTGACGGGCAACTGCGGCAAAGTACTGCTCTATCCGTGGGGTGAAACCGCCTGATGTGGCGTGCGTGGAAGCAACATCCACTGGCATTGGCGTCGTTGGTATACCTTTGCCTGGTGGCGATGGTAGCCCTGTTTGCTCCGGTGATCGCACCCTATCGCTACGATGCGCAGGATGCTTCCGCGGTGCTACAGCCGCCGTCTGCCAAGCACCTGCTGGGCACCGATGAACTGGGGCGGGATGTGTTCAGCAGGTTGGTGTACGGAGCAAGGGTGTCGCTCACGGTGGTACTGCAGGTGGAACTGCTGGAGGTGCTGATTGGCGTCACGCTGGGCTTGCTGGCAGGATACTTTCGGGGAAGATGGGATGCCCTCATCATGCGATTTACCGATATGATGTTTGCCTTCCCCGACATCTTGCTTGCCATCCTGATTGTGGCGATACTGGGACCGGGCTTGCACAATGTGTTTATCGCGCTGGCACTCACCGGTTGGCCCAGCATGGCACGGGTGGTGCGCTCGCAGGTACTGGCGCTGCGTGAACGGGAGTTTGTAGAAGCCGCCCGCGCTATCGGGTTGAGCCACTTTCGCATCCTGTGGCGTCATATCCTGCCGAACCTGCTTCCGACGGTACTCGTTGCGGTGACGGTAGACTCAGCAGGAATCGTGTTGGCGGAAAGCGCGTTAAGCTTTTTGGGCTTGGGTGCACAGCCTCCCCTGCCCTCATGGGGACGCATGATCGACGACGCCCGCCAGCTGATGCGCAGTCACCCGATGTTGCTGGTCTATCCGGCAACGATGCTGTCGCTGACGGTGATGACATTGAACTTCCTCGGCGACGGACTGCGCGATATGTGGGATCCCAGAAGACGTAAGGTATAGTCGGTGCGTATACGGACGGGAAAGGGATTATCATGTCAGCCACTTTGACCGCTATCAGTCAGCACCTGTTCATCTACCGCGGCGCGGTGAACGTTGGGGTTATCCATCGCGGTCAAGAGGCTTTGCTTATCGATGCGGGTGATGGCTCGGTTGTGGACACTCTGAATGCATGTGGTATTCGCTGGGCGGATGGCGTACTGTTCACTCACCACCATCGCGACCAGGCATCTGGGGCGCCTCGCGTGCTGGCAGGCGGTGGTTGGACAGGTGCACCGGAGGCAGAACGAACGCTGTTTGAAGAGGTAAACGCCTACTGGAACGCCCCCCAAAACCGCTGGCATGTCTATCACTTTCGCCCCCATAGCGTGCTCACCGAGCCTGTGCCGATACACCGCACTTTCGTAGACGGCGACACCCTCCGGTGGGCGCCTGCCCGCATCACCGCCCTGCATACCCCCGGACATACCGACGGCAGTATGACCTATCTGGTGGACGTGGATGGACAGCGCATCGCATTCTGCGGCGACCTGATATTCGACGAAGGGAAGATCCTGGACCTGTACAGCCTGCAAAAGGGCTTCGGCGGGCTGACCGATTATCACGGCTTCATGAGCGCGTGGCGCGAGGTAGTTGCCAGCCTGCGGCGCATCGAGGCTTCGGGGGCAACGGTACTTGTTCCCTCGCACGGCAACGTTATCCGCGACCCCAAAGGCGCAATAGACCTGCTGGAAGCCCGCTTGCAGGCGGTTTACGAAAACTACCTTTCCACCTCCGCATTGTGGTACTACTTCCCTGACCTGCTGCGCGGACAGTCGTCCACTGCCAAGCCGGTTGCCGTCGCCCCGACCCTTCCCACTCCGCCCTTTCTACGGCACGTTGGAACCAGCTGGATGATACAGAGCCAGAGCGGTCATCTGCTGGTGATGGATTGCGGCAGCGAAGAGGTGATTCACCAGATTGAGGAGTGGCTGGCCTCGGGTGAGATAGAGGCGGTGGACGCTCTCTGGATAACTCACTATCACGACGACCACGTAGACGCCGTCCCACCGTTTCGCCAACGGTTCGAGTGCCCGGTGATCGCGGAAGAATCGGTAGCGCAGGTAGTGTCCAACCCCGATGCCTGGCGGTTGCCATGCCTTTCCCCCTGGGCCATCCCCGTCGATCGCGTGGTAAAGCACGGCGAGAGGTGGCAGTGGCAGGAGTTTACCCTCACCGCTTACCATTTCCCGGGGCAGAGTCTGTACCATAGCGGTTTGCTTGTGGAAGGGCGTGGACTGCGCCTTTTCTTTTGCGGCGATTCGCTGACTCCGACCGGCTTGGACGACTATTGCGCTTTTAACCGCAACCTGCTGGGCGAAGGCGTGGGCTACGATTTCTGCCTACAGCTGCTGGAACAACTACAGCCCGACATGCTCTTCAACTGCCACGTGGACGCCCCCTTTGCACCCTCTTCTGCCGACCTGAAGACGTGGCGCGAGATGTTACGAGAGCGCATGACTTTGCTAAAGCAGCTTCTGCCTCACGATGACCCGAACAAAGGATTATCTCCCCCGCTCGCAGAGAGGTAGCGACGTGTGCTTCTGGTATACTAATACCAGACTTTGCACAGCTAAAAAATCCAACGCGGGAGGCTTTGACGCAAGAATGACATCAAAACGGCTAGGCTGGTTCATGCTGGCAACCGCAGCAACCGTGTGTACCATCTGGATGGCAGGCTGCCAGTCGCAGCGGAAGACGGAACAGAAGAAGCAACCCGCACAAACCGCCGCGGCTACCTCACAGGATATGATACAGCGCGGAAAGTATCTGGTCACCGTTGCCGGCTGCGGAGAGTGCCATACCCCGCACAAGATGGGGCCCAAAGGACCAGAACCCGACGAAACGCGCTTGCTCTCGGGGCATCCACAAGACGAGAAGGTGACACCTCCATCCGGTATACCCCAGAACTGGACTATCCTCGCCTGGCGCACCAACACCGCCTTTGTCGGTCCGTGGGGAATCGCTTTTGCAGCCAATCTCACACCCGATGAGGAAACGGGCATCGGAATCTGGGATGAACAGATGTTCATCAACGCCATCCGATCCGGCAAGCACTGGGGCGCAGGGCGCGACATCGCTCGCATCATGCCCTGGCACAACTACGCCCAGATGACCGACGACGACCTGAAGGCGATACTGGCTTACCTCAAGTCGCTTCCACCTATCAAAAACGAAGTTCCTGAACTGATACCGCCTGCTGGTGCGAAGGCGGAATAGCAGAACAGAGGCTCCTCAGCGGGAATATACTCTGGGCGCGCCAAGGGCTTTGCAAGGACGATTGGTAACCCTGCATGGGCCTTGGCGTGCTGCTCAGTCTGCCTCTGTAGCCTCGACATCCAGTACAGCAACAGGCAAAGACTCACCTGGTAGCGCGTCCACCGCCAGCTGAAGCAATAGATTAAACACCCTGGCAGCAACTTGACTTCATCATGCTCTCTCTATACAATAGAGCCATGAGCAGCGCACAGATTATCCCCTTTCATGGCGACCTGCTGGATGAAGTGGTGCAGTTGCTGCAGCAGGCTCTGCACGCTGACCCCATCTCGCGCAGTCTATTCGTGCGCAAAGTACTTATTGACCCCAACTTCGAGCCGGAGGGTGCGCCCATCGCTTTGACGGATGGACAGGTTGTGGGTTTCGGGTTGAGTATCGCCCGTCGCCTGCCGCTGGAAGATGCCCCGCCCGATTGGGACAGGGGGTATATCACCCTGCTGGCGGTGCATCCCCAGCATCAGCGACAGGGCATCGGCACGGCATTGCTACAGCACATGGAAAGGTACCTGCGCTCACGCGCGAGGAAGCTGGTGCTCGTTTCCCCCTACGCGCCCAACTACTTCACGCCCGGCGTGGACGTGAACGCTTATGCCGGTGGGCTGCGATTCTTTCTCAAGCACGGCTATCAGGAGGTATACCGCCCTATCTCGATGGACTGCAACCTGCTGAATCTGCGCATGCCGGAGTGGGTACAGCAGAGAGAACAAGCCTTGCTGCAGGAAGGAGTCGCTGTCGAACCCTACCGCCCCCAGTTGATACCCGCCCTCTTCCATTTTCTGCGGGCAGAGTTCCCCGGCGACTGGCAACGGTTCGCCCGCGATGCCATCCATCGTATCGAACAAGGAGACACGCCCACCAGACTGTGGATTGCGCACGAAAGAGGTGAGGTGGTGGGTTACAGCCACTTTGAAGGCGAACGTTTCGGGCCCATCGGCGTCTCGCAATCGCAGAGGGGGCGAGGCATCGGGCAGGTGCTGATGTACAAAACCTTACAAGCCATGCGCCTGCAGGGACTGCATACCGCCTTCTTCCTGTGGTCGGATGACCGCACTGCTGAGCGTTTGTATAATGCGGCGGGATTTACGGAAACGCGACGGTTTGCGCTATTACGGAAGGAGCTGTGAGATGGCTGAGAGTGTAGACATTCTGGCAATCGGGGCGCACATCGGCGACGTGGAAATCGCTTGCGGGATGGCTTTAGCGGCACATGTGCGACAGGGCAAAAAGGTGGCGATACTGCACCTCACCCCCGGCGAGAAAGGGCATCCTACCCTATCTCCTGAAGACTACGCGAAACAGAAAATCGCCGAGGCGCGCGAGGCGGCGTTGGTATATGGAGCGCAGCTGTACTTTCTGGACTACCGTGATGGCGAGCTGCCCGTCAACGACGAGGTACAGTTCCAGATTTGCGACGTGATTCGCGCCTGCCGTCCGCAAGCCATCCTTACGCACTGGCAGGGGAGCATCCATAAGGACCATACCGCCTGCGCCCTCAACATTCCCAACGCCATCTTCTACGCGGCAATCAAAGGCTTTGTGCGCAAAGAGCCTGCGCACTGGGTTCCTCGCCTCTACTTTGCCGAAAACTGGGAGGATCAGGACAGCTTCGTGCCCGAAATCTTTCTGGAAGTGACCGAAGAGGATATAGCGATGTGGCAGGAGGCGGCGTACAAGCTAGAGCTGTTTCGGGGCGGCGTGTCACGCTTTCCCTATGTTGAATATTACAAGGCGCTGGCGCGAGTGCGTGGGGCGGAAATCGGCTGTCAATATGCGGTAGCGTTCGCCGTGCCGCCCAGCGCACATCGCCGGCGGGTGACCAGCCTGCTGGGGTAAAATAAAGCAGGAGGTGGATAAGATGGTACTTGCTCTGGAGAAACTGCAACGCCTGCAAGAATACACCGACATATTG
Organism: Armatimonadota bacterium; assembly: GCA_049969495.1. GTDB lineage: Bacteria > Armatimonadota > HRBIN16 > HRBIN16 > HRBIN16 > HRBIN16. The sequence continues at coordinate 81,418 of JBMFOT010000003.1, read as the reverse complement.
GCAGACACCGCGCCTATCACCTTCGAGCAGTATCTGCACATGTTCGGCGAGGATGATGACTATGAACTCATCGACGGGGTGGCAGTGGAAAGAATGTCTGCACAAATCGACCACGAGAGGCTGTTTGCATGGCTGCTCACACTGTTCACGATGTATACGGAACAAAATCGGCTCGGTATCGTTCTGGGCTCGCGCGCGGCGGTGAGGATTAGCGACTTTCGCGGTCGCCTGCCTGACCTGCTGTTTGTGCGTTCGGAGCGGATGCACATTGTGCAGCAGAAGGCTATCTACGGTGCGCCGGACCTTGTTCTGGAGATTGTCTCCCCGGGCGAGCGTCGTTCGGACATTATCCAGCGCGAGGCGGACTATCGAACGGTCGGCGTGCGGGAGATATGGCTGATGGACCGCCCACGTGGGCGGGTGCGCGTTGTACGAAAAGGGGATGAGCACTACGAAGAGCAGGAGTTCGGTGAGGGTGAGATAGAGAGCGTTGTGCTACCGGGGCTTCGCCTGCAGGTGCAATGGCTGCTGGGTGACGAGAGACCGCCCGTGCATGAGGTGCTGAAGGAGGTTAGCGGATGAACCCTACCACCATCCATCTTGCCCACAGCCCCGATGCGGACGATGCTTTCATGTTCTATGCGCTGGCAAGGGAGCTGATAGACATGGAAGGGCTTCGTTTTGAACACGTGCTGCGCGACATCCAGACGCTGAACGAGTGGGCGCGTGAAGGCAAGATGGAAGTGACCGCCATCTCCGTACACGCCTACGCCTACGTGCGCGACAAATACGCTATCCTCACCTCCGGGGCAAGTATGGGGGACGGCTACGGTCCCCTGATTGTCAGCGCGGAGCCGATGGACCCTGGTGACCTGCACCAGGTGACCATCGCGGTGCCCGGTTTGTTGACCAGTGCCTATCTTGCGCTCAAACTGTACCTGCCCGAAGCACGCACCATCGTGATGAACTTCGACCAGATTCTGCCCGCAGTGCAACAAAAACAGGTGCTGGCGGGTCTACTGATTCATGAAGGACAGCTCACGCACCGCGAGGCGGGCGTGCATAGCGTGGTAGACCTCGGCGTGTGGTGGAAGGAGCAGACCGGACTGCCTCTGCCGCTGGGGGTGAACGCGGTGCGCCGAGACCTGCCACCGGAGCTGCAACGGCGCATCGCCCGCATTCTGAGGCGGAGCATCGAATACTCGCTGGAGCACCGGCGAGATGCCCTGCAGTATGCTCTGGATTTCGGGCGTGGCATCGGACAGGAGGTCGCCGACCGCTTCGTGGGTATGTACGTGAACGAGTGGACAGTGGATATGGGCGAAGCGGGCAAGGAGGCGATCCGGCTGTTCCTCGCGAAGGGCGCAGAGGCAGGGATAACCCCTCCCGTGGGGGAGGTTGAGTTTATAGAGTAAAGCAAACTTCGTCTTCTCAACACAAGGAGGCGATCACCATGCTCGCTCGAACGATGAGGGCAGTGGTAGCTCTTGTGGCGGTGGCTTTGCTGTCGGGTTGCGGCGTGAACGTGGAGTTCTCCCCCGATGGCAAGAAGTTGGTGGTCAGCGGGGGTGAAAAGGGGCTCGTGCTGATGAACGCAGACGGTTCAGGACGCCAGCTCTTGCCCAACACGAAGGAAGCCGCCTTTGCCCGCTGGAGCCCGGACGGGCAATACATCCTGTACGAGCAGCCGGACTGGATGGGCAACCGCTCAAAAGTGTTCCTCTACGACCTGCGAACCCGGTCGGCGCGTGCCTTTACGGGATACCTCTCCGCGCCCTACACCTTCAGCGACGACAGCAGGCAGGTGGTGGCGTGGGACAAGGGGAAGGCGTGCCTGGTCTGGCTGGATGTGCCTTCGGGCGAACGATTGCTGGAGGTGCCTTGCCCTGCGACCCCGACGGATGTCCGGCTACACTGGCTGCCTGACCGATATGGGGTTGCCTTCATGGGGCAGAGCGAAAAAGAAGGCATAGATGTGTATACGGTGGAGGCAGGCAAAGTGTACCGCATCAGCACTACCGGCGATGTGATAGGCCTGGGACTGTCACCGGACGGCAAGCAGTTACTGTGGGCACGGCAAGCGGGACACGACGCGAATGCTACCGTGACCACCTTTGCCTACGACCTGGACGCCCGCACCGTGCAAAAGCTTCCCCTGCAGGTGTTGGTGCGCGACTTAGCGCGTATAACCTTACCCCGTGGCGCGAAAACCTTTGCTAGAGCAGAGTTCTCATCGGACGGAAAGTCGGTAGCTCTGATTGTCACCGGAGGCGAAGAGGGGAAGGAAGTGTCCGGTTACCAGAAGGTTTTCGTGCTGCCCTTGGTCGGGGGACACGGGAGAGAGGTGTTTAGTGCGGTTCCCGGCAAACGGCATCACGAACTCGTGATCAGTGTCGCATGGTCGCCCAACGCGGAGCAGATGGCGTTCTTAACACTCTGGGGAGAAAAGCACAAGCAGCCAGAAGAAAACCGTTGGCGCCTTCGGGTCACACGCCCCGACGGCTCCCAGAGACGGATGGTTGACTTGTAGCCCGTTATGCAGAGGCTCACCTCTCCTCGTGAGCCTCTGCCCTTTCGTGGAAGGTTACGCCGACACGCCGGATGTACCATACCTCTTTTGTACGTCCCCTTCGTTCGCGAGCCATACAGTACCCCTTTTACACCTGCGGATGCTTCGCGAGCACCGCGCAGATTTGTTGGATATTGGAACGTTATTTTGATATTGGCTGGATTATTTAGTGAGAATAAGATTCATTATCAATTTTTAACTTTATTAAAAATTTTTCTTTAGCATATTGAAAATTATTTTCTTATCGTATATAATCACATCGAAAATCATCCTAAAAGGAGGACAGCAATGCGAACCACACGCGACGCAAACAGGCTCGCGTTTACGCTTATCGAACTGCTCGTCGTTATCGCGATTATCGCGATACTGGCGGCGATACTCTTTCCGGTCTTCGCGCAGGCGCGCGAGAAGGCAAGGCAAACGACTTGTCTGAGCAACCTGAAGCAGTTGGCCCTGGCAACGACCATGTACGTGCAGGACTATGAAGCGTTCCCCATGTACTCCAAAGTGGAAGGGGGCGTAGAGTATCGATGGTTTGACCAGGTTCAGCCCTATGTCCGGAACCAGCAGCTACATTCCTGTCCGACGGTGCCTCACCTCAAGTTCGGGCGAAACCCCGCCTACGGATACAATTACCAGTATCTGGGGAACTCGCGGACGAACTGTTACAACGTGCCGGTGAGTGATGCAGCGATACTTACCCCCGCTCACACCATTCTTATCGGTGACAGCCAGGGCTCTGGCACACGTCTCTGCGACAACGATGAGCCAACCGATCCGGACTACCGCAACCTGGACTGCTTAGGCAACCACGGCTATACCATCGATCCGCCGCTGCTTCCTCCATGCCGAAGTGGCCCCGGTCCTAACCGGTACGGCACAGGCGGAACGCCGGGCGTGCGCACACCTCTACACCCACGTCACAGCGGAGGAGCCAATATCGCCTTTGTGGACGGTCACGCTAAGTGGATGAAAACCGCCGAGCTGGATATGGATAACCGCTGGTGGAACGGGCGTTACCCGGACCCGATCCCGTAAACGCCTGGTGCAGGGGGAAGCATCCCCCTGCACCGCTCTACTCCTTGCGTTTGCGGTGTTTCTTCCCACCGCGCCTGCGCCTCTTCTTGCCCATCGTACCGGGGGCAGATTCCGATGTCGCCTCCGCGCTTCGCTCGGGCAACGGGAGGCCCAGCGCGATGAGCTGCTCATACGTGCCCACCGCGTACAACCCGCTCTGTCCCATGCGCATGTTCAGGCGCAGGTTTCCGGCATCCTCCGCAAGCAATCGCTCCTCCGTGATGTCGTAGACCACCTGTCTCTGGGGAAACTGCAGGTGCACCACACCGTCACCCACCGAGTGTATCGCCAGAAAAGGCGGCGCCACACGTACCACGTCGCTACTTTGCGACCAGACGTGCACCCCGGCGTACCGACATAAGCCGCGCAACAGGTCGATGTTCAACTGGCGTTCCCCAATGAACACCGAACGCCACGTGCCCATGTCTCTGACCGCTATAGACGGCAAGCCGGTCTGGATGTACTCACCCAGTACAACCGCTTTTTCATCCAGCACGTAGAACGAGGGGTTTATCCGCTCACGCACGCCTACCTGCTTGTTGCGCAACCGCTCCGAAATGGGGTGTCGGTCGTTGCTAATGATAGAGCCCGTTTCACTGTTCCACGGCTGCGCCTTGATAGCTATCCCTGCCACGTCGCGCGGTCCGTCAGGGGTGTAGCCGTTCTCGTCGTACAGCGCCGCCGCGTACAGCCAGACCAGCGTCTTTCCATCGCGCTGGAGCCGTTCCCGAATCGCCTCACGCACTTCAGAGTCCACCTGTATCGGGTTGAGGAAGAGGTACATCTTCGCGTCGGGAAACGCTTTGCGCACTAGGTCGCTTTGCAGGTAGACGCCGTAATGCATACCCGCTCGTGCAAGCACCTCTTGCTGTTGTATCAGCAACGGTTCCAGTAATACCTTGGGTGACTGGATGCGTGTGAGGCTTCGCTCATCCACAATCACCGCCACTTCAGGCGCTTCGGGTAATCGCTGGCGAATGTGCGCCAGGTACAGAGTGGATAGTTTCTGCGCCTGTTGCCAGATTTCGCTACTGCTGACCCATCCCTCGCCCCACAGGTCCATCCAGGAGATGCCTGCATGGTGTACCAGAGCGGTGGTTGCGTTGCGCAAGCGCACATGGTGTGTCGACTCGGCGTCCGGACAGCGGGGGTTGTAATCGTCAGGAGTATCGGTGTGCGCGGTGTGAGGCTTGGTATCGTCTTCCAGTATAAACAGCTTACCGTGCAGGCGCACCGAAGCTACCGGCACGGGCACGCTCCCCGGCTGTGCAGGACGCCGGTCGCGATACGACACCGGCGCGCATATCAGGTCAATGCTTTGCGCCGATAACACCTCCGATAGCGCGAGGTGTCCGCTATGGGGCACCGGAAAGTCCATGATATAGCCGTACGACACCGCCACCAGGCGACGGTTTTCGCAGTTCTTCTTTACGGTACGCGAGAGGGCGACGATTCGCCGGGCGATGGTCTCGGAGGCAAAGCGCAGATAATCTACATATCTCTGCCCCTTACGGTGTTCGTATAGCACCGTAGCGGGAATGGAATCGCCCTTGTAGGTGGGCACGCTGGCGCTGGTGAACGTCACAGAGCCATCATGCCACGCCGCACGCAGTGCAACCACATCGTTTTTGTATCGCCCGCGCAGCCATTGTCGGAACGCCTCTTGTGCTGCCGGGCTGTAGTCGTAGCCACGCTGGTACTCGGTGAACCACTCACGGCAGTCCAGATGGTACCCCAGGATGGTGCGCGATTCCTCCGTTGCTTCCAGCTGGCGCACCAACAGGGTCAAAGCGGCTTCTGCCTCCTGCCAGTAGCGGTCGGAAGCGAACGAGGGATCGCCGGTGGAGCCATCGGCGTAGGTGGTCATCGCTTCGGGGTACATCTTCTGCCAGTCGGGCGGCGGACTGAATACCACCCGAAACATCACATAGCCTTGCGGGTCATGCTGGCGCACCAGATGCAAGAGGCGCAGTGCCTCGTTAACGCTGTAGGAGACCATCGCAACCGACACAGGCAGGTCCAGCAACAGGGCGTGCAGATGCACGCCCGCGGATGCCGCTTGCCGAATTTGCTCGCATACCCTGCGCTCCGCCGCAGCCGATTCGATATTGCCGAAGAAGAAGAGAGGCACCACCGGCTCGCCGTCGATGATTATCTCCGGGTGACCCTGCCGGATTCCCAGGCGAACCCCCTCGCGTTTGCGTCTGCGTTGTTCCGCGCTCTCCTCTTCGGCAACGGTTTCCACTGCTTCTGCGCGGCGGGCGCGCCGCCGGCGACGGGTGGATGGTGTGCCCACCTCGCTCGGCGCAGGCTGAGGCACTTCGGGTTCCACCACCTCTACCCGCTCGGTTACCTCTACCTCTTGCAACACCGGTTCGAGAAGGGTTCCCTGCTCCACAGCCTCGTCGGGCGGTGTCGGAGCAAGCGTCTCTTCGACGGGGGCTTCTGGAACCGCCTCTGCTACCTCAACTGAAGGTTCCACAGGTGGTTCGGCAACCGATTCTGCCGCTGCCTCCTTCTGCTTTGCCCGTCTGCGGGTGGAGCTGCGTCGGCGGCGCGTGGTGGTTGCAGGCTGCTCGGTGGGAGCAGGCTCCGATAAAACCTCTTCAGGAGAGACAGCAGCGCTGTCGTCTGGCTGGCTGGTTGTTTCTGGCGTTCGCGATGAATCAGCCGATAACTCTGCGCTCTCCGGCACGGAGCGACGTCGACGTGGTGGCATCTTGCTGAATAGCCTCCTTGGTTCTCACGGCATTTCCTCCGCCGTGTGGATGCCGACACGTGCCACCCCCGGCTCGGCGCGCCGCACGAGCGATCGGAAAAACTCCCGGAGCTGCGCAGGTTGCTCGAACAGCCAGTCGGGCGCCTCTGCACGCAACACCTCTATTGGGTGTGCGCCCCAACCGACCGCTATCACCTTCGCTCCAGCCTCCCTGGCACACCGGATGTCGTACACCGTATCGCCCACGAAAACTGCTTCCTGTGGTAACGCGCCCAGCCTCTGCAGAGCCACTAGCACCGGGTCGGGCGCAGGCTTCGGACGAGCCACGTCGGATGCGCTGACCACCGTATCTACCCAGCCGTCCACGTTCAAACGCGGCAGGAACGTGTCCAGCTCCATCCTGTTCTTCGAGGTGACCAGAGCCGTTCGCAACCCCGCGCGTTTCGCCTCCTTCAGCGCATCCACTGCCTCAGGAATCACCGCTTCCAGATGCTTATGCGCCTCGTAATAGGCGATTTCGTCCTCCTCCATCGCGCGGTGGTCCGGCACAAAGTCCACCAGGTGGTCGAACAGGCGCACCTGCTTGTGCAAAGGAAGTCCGATCGTTCGACGCAACTCGTCTCTCGAAATCTGTACTCCCAGATGTTTGCGGAAAGTATGGTCTAAAGCGCGGACGATTAACTCCACGGTGTCGACCAGAGTACCGTCTATATCGAACAGCGCGCAACGAAAAGGTGGCTGTGTCGCTGTCAATGCACTCCTCATTACTTGAAAAATGATGGTGAGAAAGCTTTTCCCTTGTGCATTATACGGGCAAAACCGGTGCGTTGTCAACCGCGCGTTTGACAACACCGCCCCTGTCGGGATAGAATAACCTTCGAACCCTTGTGCAGGAGGTCAGTGCGTTGGTTACAACAGACGTTTCTCTCGAACAGCTGGAACGAACCGCCCGCAAGCTGCGTCGGCACATTGTAAAGATGCTGGCAATCGCCGGAAGCGGGCACCCCGGCGGTTCCCTTTCCGCCATAGACATCCTCACCGCGCTGTTCTTCGGCAACGTGATGCGCTACAACCCCCGTAATCCGCGCTGGGAAGACCGTGACCGTTTTATCCTCAGCAAGGGGCACGCGGTTCCCGCGCTCTATGCGGTGCTTGCTGAGGCGGGGTTCATCCCCGAAGAATGGTTGTGGCAACTGCGCAAGATCGATACCCCAATGCAGGGGCATCCCTCGGTCAAAGACATCCCCGCGCTGGAAGCCTCTACCGGCAGTTTAGGACAGGGGCTGAGCATCGGTCTGGGCATGGCGCTAGCGGCGCGACTGGACAACAAAAACTACCATGTGTACGTCATGATTGGCGACGGCGAATCGGAAGAAGGACAGGTTTGGGAGGCAGCGATGGCAGCCTCGCACTTTCGCGTGGGCAACCTGACCGCTATTCTGGACTATAACCAGTATCAGCTGGACGGCGCCGTTGGCGAAATTATGAGCATCGAGCCGGTGGTTGCCAAATGGGAGGCTTTCGGCTGGACGGTGCGTGAGATCGACGGACACGATATGCGGCAGATTCTGGACGCCCTGCACTGGGCAAAAGAACCGCGCCAACAACCCTCCATCATCGTGGCGCACACCGTCAAGGGCAAGGGCGTCTCGTTTATGGAGAACAACAACGAGTTTCACGGCAAGGCGCCGACACAGGCTGAACTGGAACAAGCGCTGGCGGAACTCGCCGACTGATGACCAGGAAGAGACAGGAGGAAGTGGCAATGGCAAGACCACTGGGTGAAGCCACCCGTGAAGCATACGGTAAAGCGCTGGCAGAACTGGGGCGAGAAAACCCAAACATCGTGGTGCTGGATGCTGACCTCTCCAAGTCCACGATGACCAAGTACTTTGCGCAGGAGTTCCCCGACCGCTTCTTCAACGTGGGTATCGCCGAGGCGAACATGGTGGGCATCGCGGCGGGGCTGGCGGCATCGGGCAAAATCGCCTTTGCGTCCAGCTTTGCCTGTTTCGTGATGTGCAAGGCGTTTGACCAGATGCGTCTGGCGGTGGCGTACAGCGGAAATAACGTGAAGATAGTCGGCTCGCACGGAGGCATCTCCATCGGCGAGGACGGCGTATCGCAGATGGGGCATGAAGACATCGGGCTGGCGCTGTCCCTGCCCGGCTTTGTGGTGATGGTGCCAGCCGATGGTGCGGAAACCCGTGCGGCGGTACGGGCGGCTGCAGCGCACGTTGGACCGGTTTACATTCGCGTTGGGCGTCCCAAAGCACCTGTGGTGTACGAAAACGGATGCCCTGATTTTCAAATCGGCAAAGCCATTACCCTGCGTGATGGGCGCGATGTCACGCTTGTTGCCAACGGGTTGATGGTGGCTGCCGCACTCGATGCCGCCGACCTGCTGGAACAGCAAGGTATCTCCGCTCGAGTGCTGGATATGCATACCGTGCGCCCGCTGGACGAAGAAGCGATTGAAAAGGCAGCCCGCGAGACGGGAGCCATCGTGGTGGCAGAAGAGCACCTGCTCTACACCGGCTTGGCGTCACAGGTGGCGATGGCGGCGGCTAAACGTTATCCAGTGCCGATGCGCTTCATCGGGTTATACGACTACGCCGAGTCCGGTGCGCCGGACGCGCTGATGCGCAAATACCGGTTAACGGCAGACGACATCGCACGCGAGGCGATAGAGCTGGTCAACATGCGCCAGAGCGTTGTTGTATAGCGACAACCACCGGATGCACAGGGCAATCTATACCGCGCAGGTTGCCCTGTGCTCTTCAAATAACTGAAAACCGCTAACTTTACCGGCATGGGCATCTTGCCAAAATTGCACAAATATGCGAAAATAGACTACCCGATGTGTTTAGGGAAAAGGAGAGAGGCAAAGTGCGTCGCGACATTGCAATATTCTCTCTGGCGATTTGGCTACTGGCTACGGGTGCATTTGCTCAGAAGCCGGTGAGAACGCCCGCGCCTGAGCCGAAGCCACAGCATATCGTCTGGGTCATTCTGAAGGAGCAGCCCATGGCAGAGGCAGCGGAACGCTGGCAACCTGCACTGCGCCAGCGGCTGGAAGAGATAGACCTGGCTCTGAGGGCATTCGCTGCCAATCCAGCAGTGACCCCGGATATGCTTATCGGTGCTCATCTCGCGGCACAAATACAGAGCGCAGAGGCGTTGAACTCCTATCGCTTGATGGTGTACGTGGACTCTGCCCGCCCGCTGATGCTCTGTAGGGCAAAGATGACCTCGCAGGTGGCTCGGCTTGGAGGAAGGATATTAACGCATCTTCTCTACCTGAACAGCTTCGCGGTTAGCGTGCCGCCGCAGCGTGTGCGCGACTTGCTGAAGATACCCGGCGTGGCTACCGTATGGTACCCCCCTGTCCTGCAGCCCCAGTTGGACGTTTCTACACCGACGCTGTTCGCCCCTGCGGTATGGGACGAAGGCTACACCGCGCCCACCTGGGCAGTAGCGATTATGGATACGGGCGTAAACTATGTACACACCGCTCTCAATACACATACATGGATTATCCCCAACCGTACGGTGTCCGGGCTGGGCAGCGGTATTCAGGCATTTCACGACTACGGCAGGTTGGACACCGACTCCAGCGGCAACCCTGTCTATAACGATGATTACATGACTGCTCGTGACTTGCAAGGGCACGGTACGCTGGTATCGGGTGCAGCGTTGGCAAACAGCACCACGCGCAAAGGGGTAGCGCCCTTCGCCGGCTACGGGGTGATACTGAAGGCGGGCTACCGAACGACAACGGGCGGCGGCTCTATGAACGCAGCAGATGCTCTGATCGCCCTGGACTGGGCAGCACGCGAAGCTCCCCTGCCGCAAGGGGTGGGCATTGCAGGTATCAACTTCAGCTTCGGCGGACCCACAAATCTGGACGATGACATCCTGACGCAGGCGTTCGATGCCTTTATTTACACTTACCAGATACCGCTCTCGATTGCTGCGGGCAACGGAGGCGGACCGGAGAAGAAGCTATTCACTCCCGCACCTGCGTACAACGGCATCGCGGTTGCCGCATCGGACGACAGGAACACGCTCACCCGTAGCGATGACGTGATAGCCGGTTTCAGCAGCCGCGGACCAACCATAGCCGGACGCAAAAAACCCGACGTGACGGTACCGGGCGCAAACATCAGCACCACATCGGGATCGGGCAGCAGCTTTAGCTCTGCAAGCGGCACCAGCCTTGCTGCGCCACACGTGGCAGGTGCTCTCGCTTTGCTGCATGATGTCGGTATCCATGACCCACTGCTGTTGAAAGCGGTGCTGATTAACAGTGCGGAGGACCGCGGCGCCGCCGGTTGGGATAAAGAATGGGGCTGGGGCTACGTAGACCTGCGCTCCGCCATGCAGCATATTATAAACCGCCAGTACGCAACCGGTTCGGTGAAGCCTGCGGGAATGTCGGGCAGCGTGGCTTATTTCCGCACAAGGCTACCTGCGGGCGGCAAGGTGACCCTGGTCTGGCACCGGCATGCCGGTTTCTCGCCTGCTTCGGGGTATACCTATCTGCGTGCGCTGGCGAACCTGAAACTCACCCTGATAGACGAGAGCACCGGCAATGTGATCGGCACATCCGCCTCCACTATCGACAACGTGCAACAGGTGGTAGCGCCTCAAGCGTATTCAAGGGTATTGGTCAAAGTGGAGGCAACCAGTGCCTTTGACCAGTATCTTACCGAGCCGTTTGCTCTGGCAAGCAGCGGCGTTTTAGTGCCTGTCACCAATCCATAAGAAGGAGGTAAACAAGCGTATGAGAGCTGTGTGGATAGCACTGCTGCTGTTAACCGTTAGCGCACTGGCGATAGCGGACGATACATATCGCATACAGCGTGATGACGTTTTGCAAATCACCGTGGTGGAAGACCCGAATCTGACCCGTGAGATGGTGGTGGCGCAGGACGGAACCATTAACCTGCCGGTGGTGGGAACCATCACCGTGCGCGGGCTGACTACCGGCGAGGTAGCGGAAAAGATTCGCCTTGCGCTGATTGAAGCGCAATTCCTGCGCGATCCGCACGTCAGCGTCAGCATTCGCGTGATTAACCGTCCGCGTGTAGCGGTGTTGGGTATGGTGCAGCGCCCCGGCTCTTACGAGTTCAAGGAGGGCGAGACCGTCATGCACGCTATCTCGATGGCGGGCAGCTTCGACCCTGACCGCGCGTTGCTGAAGGATGCTCTGCTCCGCCGCAAACGAGCGGACGGCACCGAAGAGGTCATCCCGCTAGACCTTGAGAAGATGTTCTTCAAAGGCGACCTGAGCCAGAACTACCGCCTGCAACCCGACGATGTGATATTTATCCCTGAAGACGTGGTGAACCGGATATACGTTCTGGGCAAAGTCATGCGCCCGGGGCTCTACCCGTGGAAAAGCAGCACTACTGTGCTGGAAGCCATCAACCGCGCAGGCGGTCAGCAGGAAAAGGGCACTCTGAGCAAGGTATACGTCATCCGCCCTAACCCTGACGCACCGGACAAACCGCAGCGCATCGTGGTGAACCTGCTCAAACTGATCGATAGGGGAGACCTCTCTCAGGATATTCCGCTCCAGCCGGGCGACACGGTGTACGTGCCGGAGGTGAAAAAGCCCGACTGGAACCAGATATATAGCATCGTCGCAACTGTTGCGCTGACCCGCAATGTGATTTTGAACAGGGCATTTTATCGATACTAAAAGGAGGCGATTCGTACGTGGAGTTCTGGCGTCACTATATGATTTTGAAGCGGCGATGGCGCCTCATCGCGTTGGTGGTGGTGTTGTGCGCCGGCGCGGTGCTGGTATGGTCGCGCACCGCCCCACAGCAGTATGAGGCGGTCGCCGTGCTGCGCGAACAGCGTCCTGTCGGCGAAATGGCAACCGAGATTTACCCTGTTCGCGCCCTGATTAACGACCCGGTGCTGCGCCTACAGAACTTAGCGCAGCTCGTGTCCAGTAACACCGTGATTAGCAAAACCGTCGAGGACCTGCAGGTGTTGCGCCCGGGTATGCTGGAAGGCGATACTCCCGCCGAGCGCGTTATAGCCTTCGGCGGGAACGTGCGCGTGGAGCCGATACCCAATACCGAGTTCCTGCGCGTGCGCCTGCGCGACCAGGACCCCCAGAACGCGCTAACCGCGCTCAGCGTTCTCGTAGCGAAAGCCACCGAACGCTACAACGAGCTGACACAGGGAAGCGTGCGCACAGAGCGCGAACGCATCGAGAACGAGCTGCTGCCTGCGGCGAAGGCAGACCTGGATGCCAAGCGCAAAGCGCTTGCCGACTACAAGCTGGCGAACCGCATCAGCGGCGATTTGGCTTTCCAGACGCAGGTACTGGTGCAGCGCGCCGCGCAATATCGTGCCAACCTGGACCAGGCAACGGTGGAGATGGAAGAGGCACGGGCACGGCGCATCGCAGCAGAACAGGAGCTCAAAAGTCAGTACGCGAAAAACGAGTATGAAGAGTTCCAGCGCGTGATGGCAACCAACCCGGTGCTGGAGCAACTGCGTGTCGATCTGGCTCGCACACAGGCGCAGCTACAGAAGGAACTGCAAACCAAAGCCGAACGTCACCCGGACGTGGTCGCGCTCAAGGCGCAGATTGCGGAGATTGAGGCACGTATGCGACTGGAGAGCGAGCAGATTTTGAACTCGCAAACGCGCTCGCGCAACCCCATCCGCGACGCAGCGTTGCAGGCGTACATCACGGCTCGAGTTGCTGAGGAGGCAGCAGCCAAACGCGCACAGGCTTATGCCGAGCCTTTGCGCAGGGCACTGGCTGAGCTCGCCGACATGCCGCGCAAAGAGGCAGGTGTTGCCCGGCTCGAGTTGGCGGCGCGTACCGCCGAACAGACGTACAACCTCTACCTGCAGAAACTGGACGAGGCGCGCGCGAAGGAACGAGGCGCCCAGACCGCCACACTGGTGCTGCTGGACCCGCCACAGGTATTTGTAGTTCCCAAGCAGACGGGGCTGAAGGTCGCACTGGCATTACTGCTGTCGCTCCTGCTGGCAAGCAGTGTGGTATTGCTGCTGGGGCAGCTGGATACTTCTGTGCGCACGCCGGAGGAAGCCGAGCGATTGCTCAAGCTGCCGGTCTTCGCCGTGATACCGCTGATGAAACCCAATGCGCTGGACAAGCAGGACGGTTTTACGCCAATCGGCGCGTCGTACCAGATACTCTCCACCAACCTGTGGTACGCCAGTCGGCAGATGCAGGGCTCTGCTGTCGTTATCGCCAGCGCGGAGCCGAACGTCGGGCGCAGCACGACCGCAGCGAACCTCGCCATTACGCTTGCCCGTGACGGGGCACGAGTGCTGTTAGTAGACGGCGACATGCGCCAGCCTACCCTGCACACCCGCTTCGGCGTGGATAACTCGCTGGGATTGGCGGATGTGCTCGCCGGTGAGAAATCCATCGAAGACGTTGCTGTGCCCACGATGATCGAAGGACTGGTGCTGATACCGGCGGGATCGTCGGCGAGCAACCCTGTCCGTCTCCTGCGCTCGCCGATGATGGAGCAGTTCATCGAGCGCACCACCCGGCTGGCGGACTTCGTGATTTTCGACTCGCCTGCGGGAGCCATTTTCGCAGACAGCGTGCTGATCGCAGCCCACGTGAAGAACGTGGTGATTGTGCACGCAGCCGGGCAACCGTCGCGGGGGGCAGAAGCCGAGTTCCACACGCGTCTGGAACAGGTAGGAGCGAACCTGATTGGCGCGGTGCTGAACAAGGTGCGCCCGGAGGATAGCCGGGGCGTTTACTACTACAGGAGAGCGTACCGCGAGCTGGCGTTGCGTCAGCCGTCGGCGCGTGCGCTGCCCCGAGGATAGGGTAGGTGAACTCGGTTCGACTCGGCTGCGACAGACAGATGGAGGTGTTCGGACCCTGGCCGATAATCTCTGGTATTTTTTAGAGGAAGGGAGTTTGAGAGGCGATGGCACATGCACAAACACCATTGCCGGGCGTTGCCCCTCCTGCGGTGGGGGAAGCAGAGATGCCGGACCTGCGGGTAGCTGTGTCCGTACTTGAATTGCCCAGAGGCTACCGTATCGCCAAGCGCATTCTGGATGTGGTGGTGGCCAGCGTCGGGCTGGTGTTGCTGGCGCCGCTGATGCTTCTCATCGCGATAGCGATTAAAATAGACTCGCCCGGACCGGTGCTCTTTCGGCAGGTGCGGATTGGCAAAGGCGGGAAGCCGTTCTGGTTCATCAAGTTTCGCTCGATGGTGAAAAACGCTGAACAGATTAAGCGCGACCTGATACCCAAAAACGAGGTGCGCGGCGGTCCGGTGTTCAAGATGCGCAACGACCCGCGGGTAACGCGTGTCGGCAGGTTCTTGCGACGCTATAGCCTGGACGAGCTGCCCCAGCTCATCCATGTGTTGCATGGCGAGATGAGCCTCGTGGGGCCGCGCCCGCCCCTGCCATCGGAAGTGGCAAGCTACGGCGAGTGGGAGATGCGTCGGCTCAGCGTAACGCCCGGCTTGACCTGCTTGTGGCAAATTAGCGGGCGCAGCGACATCGGGTTTCGCGAGTGGGTGGAACTGGACCATATCTATATCGACACCATGAGCTTCTGGACCGACCTGAAGATTTTGCTGTTTACCGTTCCTGCGGTGATTACCGGCAAAGGAGCCTGTTAAAAAAGCAGCGATGGATGGGACGATCGCATGAAGTGGTCGTGGCAAAATGGGTTCTCCTTGCAGCAGACAAGCCCTTTAGAATGGATAAGATGGGGCGTGGTCGCGATGCGACCACGCCAGTGGAGTAAGAATCTGCTGCTGTTTGCAGGACTGCTCTTCGCCGAGAAGCTGGGAGATGCCACCAGAGTGTGGCTTAATGTGCTGGCGTTCCTCAGCTTCTGCTTGATTTCAGGTGCGGTGTATATCTACAACGACCTGCGGGATATCGAGGAGGACCGTCTGCACCCCCAGAAACGATTGCGTCCCATCGCCTCCGGCAAGTTGCCGGTAATGGTTGCCAGCTGGTTTATGGTCGGTGCGATGCTGGCAGGTCTGGTGCTGGCGTTCTGGATACGCTCTGCCTTTGGCTGGCTGGCGGTGCTTTACATATTGCTTTCGCTGGCGTATTCGCTGGGTGCAAAGCACATCGTGATTCTGGACGTGTTCTTGATTGCGGCGGGGTTCGTGCTGCGCGCGCTGGCAGGAGCGGTGGCTATCGACGTCAGCATCTCGGGCTGGTTGCTGGCGTGCACCACACTGCTGTCGCTCTTTCTGGGGTTCTGCAAGCGCAGGCATGAACTCGTTACACTTGGCGAGGATGCGCCCAATCACCGGGTTACGCTGGGGGAATACAGTGTCGGTTTACTAGACCAGTTCATTGCTATAGTCAGCTCTGCAACTATCATTACGTACGCGCTCTACACTATCCAGAGCGCAACTGCAGCACAGCATGAGGATTTGAAGTATACTATTCCACTGGTGATGTACGGTATCTTCAGATACTTGTATCTGGTGCATCGCAAAGATTTGGGCGGTGCTCCCGAGCAGGTACTACTGGAGGACCGGGGTATCCAAGCCACAATACTATTGTGGATAGCCATGGCGGTCTGGGCAATCTTACAATAGGAGCAGTGAATGAACGGTGTTTCTGTGAGCAATTGGGTAACGGCGCAGCTGCAGCGAAAAGGTGTACGGCAGTTCATTAAGTTCTGCATTGTGGGTGCAAGCAGCACATTGATCGACTTTTCGGTGGCGAACATCGCCTACTATCTGCTGCACGTGCGTCCGGCGGCGCTGGCGAGCGTGATGGGGTTCTGCGTAGCGGTGGTCAACGGCTATTTCTGGAACAGTCGCTGGACGTTCCGCGACCGTGAGCGACGCGCAGTGCACGAGGAGTTTATCCGCTTTGTGGCGGTAAACATCGTTGGGGCGTTGTTGAACTACAGTATCGTGAGTTTCGTATTATTGTTTGATAAACACGACCCGCACCCGAAACTGGTGTTTAACGGCGCCAAGATACTGGCAACGGGCATCGTGGTGTTCTGGAACTTCTTTGCCAATAGACGCTGGACGTTCGGTCATCGGAAAGGAGCGGTACGGACACAATGAACGAGGCAATTCGCAAACCTTATCGCTGGGCGATGAAACAGTGGTTACCTCAGCCTGCCTTCTGGCTGGGCATCGGGCTGGCAATAGCGGTCTTTGTGGCTTACTACTCGATGTTCGTTGACTGGAAGGGCAAATGGTTCGAGTGGACGGGTTACTACTCGCACGGTGTGCTTGTGCCGTTCCTGGCAGCGTATATGGTGTGGATGCGTCGCGAAGAGCTGCGCAGAGAATCGCCTGCCCCTAGCGTTCATGGCTTCTGGTTGATTGTGCCTGCATTGCTCTTGCGCATACTGGGGCATATCGCGCCGTCCACCACACTATCCTCCTTCTCCTTTCTAATGCTGCTGTATGGCATGACGGCTGCGCTTCTCGGCTGGAATTATGTGCGTATTCTCTGGTTCCCGTTGCTGTTTCTGCTCTTCATGATGCCTCTGCCCGGGGTTCTCTTCGATGAGATTTCCCAACCTGCGCAGGCATGGTCCACCAGCGTTGCCAACGCAATCCTCAAAACCATCGGCTATGAAACCCGTCGGGTAGGCAACTTCATCTATATCCCGGGTGGGTTCGATCTGGATGTGGGAGTGCCTTGTAGCGGGTTCAAAATGCTTATTTCAATGGCAACTTTTGCTGCCTTTTTTGCCTACTACATCGGCACCAGCATCTGGCGGCAGGTGGTGCTGGTGATAACCGCACTGCCCCTGGCAATTTTCATCAACGGTTTGCGAATTGCCCTTATCGGTATCGTCGGCACGAAGTTCGGTGAGGAAGCCGGCTACAACTTTCACGATTGGAGCGGCTACCTCGTGCTGGTGGTTGCCTTTGCCACTTTGTTTCAAGTAGGGAGGTTACTGGGGTGGCGTCGCTAACTTCTGTTTCCAACGGCTACCCGAAATACTCGCTGCGCAACCTGTGGGTACTCTTCGCGCTCAGCGTAGCAACAGCAATCGTCGTACTGGTTACCCACCCGGGGCAGGGCAAGGTCACTGTGGAAATCACCGATGAACGTATCCCGATGCAGGTGGGGGAATGGCAGGGGCGACGCTACGAAATGGGAGCGCTAGTTTATCAGGCTCTTCGACCCGATGCTATCGTTTCGCGAATCTACATCGACCCGAAGGGGCGGCAAATCGATTTTGTCCTGCTCGCCGGTTCGCACTCAGAGGCTTTCCATAATCCCCACCTGTGTTTCCCCGACCAGGGATGGAAAATCCAGAACGACCGTCAGGTGGAGCTTCGGATACCCGGCGTAGACAAATCGTTCAATGCACGCCTGATGCAGGTAGACAATAATGGGCGGAAAGCAACGGTTGTATACTGGTATCGCTCGCCTCTGGGGTCAACCGGCTCGGCGGCGGTTGCACGAATCTCCACCTATATAGCGCGCCTGCTGGGAATGCAACGTCAACAGACTTTCTTCATGCGTTTCATTGTGCCCTCTTCGGGCAATGAGGATAATGACCTGGATGTGGTTCGCGAGTTCGCCGGACAGATGCTCTCCGCGCTGAAGCAGAGTCTGCCTGAAGTTATCTAGGGCGCACTCGCCATGTCCCAGATAAGATATACCCCTTCTCGCGACCGCTGGCGGAACCGCTCCTGCTTCCGCCAAAGGGGAATGGCGTCGCTTACCGTGCCGTACAAACGACTAACGTAACGGATGGTGGTTCGCTCGTATACGCCCCTGGCCACTGCGGGCGCGTTCTCCACAGCTGTGGAGCGTTCATGCACGGCATGCTGTACCAGAAACCTCACACCCTTTCGGGCGAGGTACCGACCCAGCTGCTGCTGATGCAGATATATCTGCAGTTCACTGTTGTTCACCACTCCGTCCAGGTTTACCACGCGGCGGTCTGAGTAATAGCCGAAAACCCCGCAATCTTTCATCGCAAATACCGCCTGCGGAGGCGTATTCTGTCGTGCCCATAACGCTGCACGATAACCCACCCGATGCCAATCCGGTATCTCCTCCTCACGCCACGCTTGCCAGAAAAACTGCCCTAACGATAACACCATGGCCATCCAGACCACTACCCCTGTCAGATATACAGGAGTGGCATAGCGAGACTGCTGCCACCGCGTAAGTAGCAGAGGCACGATCACCGTCAGAGGGAACCAGTATGAGGCGAAATGCCACTTGAATACCGCCCATTTCATAAACAAAACGGTATGCAGAGCATGTAGCCAGCTTCCTGCACTCCATGCCAACAGGAAAAGGAGAAGCCTTCGTGGCCGCTCCATCGTGCGCTGTAGCCAGAGCACTGCGAACAGGCAGATAACCAGCACAAGATAGGACTGCAAGGGTACCCGGGACAAGTCGGGGTGCTCCACACGCGGAAACGAACTTTTCAGCTTACCGCTAATCGGCACCAGGTCACCGAATGCAACGTAGTTGTACAGCAGATAAGGCGCGGCTACCAATCCCATCACCCCAGCCATCAGTAGCAGATAGCTCCAGCGCATGCCCAGCTGCTTTCTCAGCAAGGCGTGACCGACCGTCCACGCAAGAAGGATAAAGACGTTATCCAATCGCGATAGAAAAAGCAACCCCGATAACAGCCCGACGTGCGCAAAGTACGCCGCGCCCGGTGAATCACTGGCTTGGTGAGATAGATACCAGACGATACCCGCGAAGACAAGAAAAACCGCAGTGCTCTCCATACCGTTCACGAACAACCGCAAGCCCAATACAAGGGCAAAAGCGTCCCCTATCAACACAGCGGGGAGACTACAAAGCCGAATCATTGCCTTGTGCAGCAGGGCAACAGCCAGTAGTAACAACATTGCCTGGTACACGAGGGCAACGCGAGGAAAGACTTCCACATGCATCTGCCGGGTAATATAAGCGGGTATTAACAGCAGATACATCCACAGCGGCTGGTAGCCGTTCGTCGGATTGATGGTATCAAACGAGAAACCATATCCCTTCGCAACGTTGCGGGCGATTTTGAAGTAGTAAAAAGCATCATCGGGCAAGATGCCTGCGATCGCCTCCGACGGCAGCACGAAAAAGGCGCAGAGCATACACAGAAGCACCAGCGCGCTGATGCCGATGACCACCGTACCAATAATGGCAATCGCATCGTCGGTCGGAACCAGCCATCTTCTATGCCTTTGGGATATTTCCTGCCCCACTTGTATCCTACTCGCTTCTAGCAGCGTCTACCTCATCAACATCTCTATCGCCTTATCCAGCTGGGGGTCGCGCTCTTCCAGCCAGTCATCAGGGGTTATCCACACCTGCACATCCGGCTTTTCGCCGATGTTCTCCATCGGCGTACCGTCCAGACGATAGACGCCGCTCTGAGGCATTCGCGCCCCCGTACCGTCCACCAGCTGCAGCCCCCACGTCCAGATAACATAGCCCGGCGTGGGCATACCCACCAGCTTGGCCAGTCCCTTGGCGCGCATGGCGTAGGGAAACATCTCGGCGTTGGAGTAGCTGTGTTCGTTCATCAGCACGATGATAGGCTTATCCCACGCGCGACCTGGAGCAGGTTCGATGGCGCCGTCGCGCGGGCGGTAGAAACCGTGCGGCTTGCGTTCCAGCCAGTCCACCAACGTGTCGGAGATGTTACCGCCCCCGTTGAAGCGCACGTCGATAATCATCGCCTGCCTGCCAACCACCTGCTCGTACACCTCGCGCTCGAACTGCACCTGATTGCCAAACCCCATACCCGAGATGTGCACGTATCCGATTTTTCCCCCGCTTTTGTCGTCGGTGTATTTGCGCAGGCGTTCGATGCGGTTGCGATAGATAAGATTACTCCACTCGCCACCGCTCAGCACGCGGTACCTCACCACACGCGCGCCGTCCTTACTGGGCTTGGAGTTGACCAGAAACTCGAATTCGCGATCCTGTTTGTCGTTAATCAGCTTCCACAGGTTCTCGTCGAGGGTGACGTCCTGTCCGTTAATCGCCAGCACGTACTCGCCTTCGCGGATGCGCGTCTGCGGGTAGGAACCGGGCGCACCCTGTGGCACTTTGCCAACCTTAATGCCGGGACCCTCGTAGCTGTAGTCAAAGGTGAAGCCTAAATGCGGGGTTACCGGACTGGGGTTGCCTCCGGGTGCCGGAGACACCTCCGAGTGCGAGGCTTCCAGCTCGCCAACCATCATCTGAAGCAGGGTAGCGAACTCCTCGCGCGTTTCCACCGCGTCCAGCAACGGTTCATAGCGCTTGCGAATGGCTTCCCAGTCTCTGCCGTGAAAGTTCGCGTCGTAGAAACCCCGATGGTAGCTTCTCCAGAACTGTGTAAACGCTGCTTTGCGTTCGGCGCGTACGTCGCGCTCCCAATCGGCGGTGAAGGTTACCTTCTCCTGCGGGTTATTGCCCTCCAGCTTCATCGTCCACAACTCGCCGTTGCGGATGAAGAAGAGCCGTTTGCCGTCCGCCGCAACCCGCAGGCTGGATACACCCCCGCCCGTGGTCAGACGTTTGGTCTCCTTGCCGTCGTACGATACCGACCAGATGTCGCCTTCGGAGAGGAAAAGGATCAATCCCTCGCTGCTGACCGTCAGGTCTGCTTGCGGATTCTGGTTGACCACCTTGCGAATACGCCGGTGAATGTCCTGAAAATCGATCTCCACCAGTACCTTTTCTTTGGGTTTCTCGTACTTCAGGTCGGTGTCTACGCTACGAGCGGGTTCTTCCTGCAGCGGCAGCACGTACAGCCCGTTGCCATCACGGTCACTCTGGAAGAACAGATATTTTCCGTCAGGCGACCATGCAGGCTGGCTGTGGTAGGCGTTGAGTCGTGTTACGTTCACCGGGTCACCGCCGGCGGCCGGCATAATCCAAATATTCCACGCGAGGTCTTCCCCCCGATAGGTAAACGCTATCCAGCGCATGTCGGGCGACCAGGCGAACTGTCCTCCGCCCAGTCCATACCAGTGCGTGCCGGGCACCTTCGCCAGGCGTTTGACCTCGCCCGTCTCGAGAGTGAGCACATACAAACCACCCTCACTGCCCGATACCCAGAAAGCCAGCTGCTTGCCGTCGGGAGAAAGGCGCGGAGCGGTCACATCTTCGAAGCGGTTCCAGAGAGGTTTGACCTGCAGCGTTTCGATGTCCAGTTCATACAGGCGGGTGTTGAACTCACGGTCGGAGGTAAAGTATATCTTCTTGCCGTCTGCCGACCACACGAAATCCGAGTCGTCCCCTGCCCAGTCGGTGAGGCGTCGGGCGATCTCTGCACTGCGCCCTGCCACCCCCTTCGGCTTGTCGATAAGCACGGTCCAGATGTCACCGCGCACCCCGAAGGCAAAGGTCTTACCGTCGGGCGAAGGTTCCGCTTCGGTAACGCCAGAAGTCAGCACCTCGCGCCGGCGGGTGTTTTGTTTCTCATCCTCGGCGGCGTACAACACGATTTTCTGCGGGTTGCGCGAACCGGCGGGAAGGAGCCACAGGTCATGTTCGTACTCGAAGGCGATATCGCCCGTACGCCACGCCACCGTCGGGAAGCGTACCGAGCCGCCGGTGAAGAACGTCAGCTGTCTACCCCGCCCTTCCAGGTCAAACACCCACAGATTGGGAGTTCGGCCGGGGCTATCCACAATCTTGGGAATGGCAGTGCCCAGCTTGCTAACCGACGGCGTTTCCTCGCCAACGGTAACGGTCAACAGGCTTTTGCCGTCGGGCAGAAACTTCGTCCACAGATGCTGGCGGTGGTTGTTTGTCAGGGCGCGGCGTGTGTTTCTGGTGAGGTCAAGCAACCAGATTTGCGCCGCCGCCGAACCCACATAGCGTGGACGGGTCCAGTGGAAGCCATATCGCCCGTACACCACCATCTTGCCGTCGGGCGAATAGCTGGGATAGTTGATGGGAGCATAATCTTCGGTCAACTTCTTGAAGCGCAACGTGCGCACGTCCAGCGCGAAAAGGGTGTTGTTGGTGGTATCCCGCACCGAGGAAAACAGCAGATACTTGCCGTCGGGACTCCAGCCGTACGCAATCTCGCTGTTCGCGTGATAGGTTAACTGCCGCACCTCCCCTCCGTCTGCCGGTACTACAAAAATATCCCAGTTTCCGTTACGCAGGCTGGAGAAGGCAATCCATCTGCCGTCTGGCGAGAAGAGCGGAAAGGCATCCATCTCCACGTGGCGCGTGAGAGGCGTTGCCTGCCCACCGGTAGCAGGAGCAATCCATACGTCCCCGCGATACACAAAGGCGATTCGTTTGCCATCGGGGCTCAGAGCGGGCATTCGCGCCCCGATAATCGGCTTGACTGGAGGCACAGGCAGCTGCGCCCACACGGTGACCGCCACTTGCGCGGTAAACGCGCAAACCACCCACCACAGAACAAGATACGCTCGTCTCATGCTATAAGGGTTAGAGTGTCGCCGACAAGATTCCTGTCTTGCTTGTTCGACGGATTTGACTTTCTTCCCCTC
This sequence comes from Armatimonadota bacterium, assembly GCA_049969495.1. Classification (GTDB taxonomy): domain Bacteria; phylum Armatimonadota; class HRBIN16; order HRBIN16; family HRBIN16; genus HRBIN16. The sequence continues at coordinate 58,581 of JBMFOT010000003.1, read as the reverse complement.
TACTTGTAGAATCTGCTGTTGGTAAGAACTGAGAAGGAGGTGATGCCATGCGCATACGACAGAAGGAGCTGCGTCAACGGCGCAAGCGTAAAGAGGAGAAGCAGAAAGCCGCCCGGCGCGAAGCGCGAATGCGGGCAAAGCGGGTGTAAAGGAAGCCTTCTCCACCCCTTTCCTCCGCACGCAAGGGGCGAAGGGATGGCGAACCCGGTTACTTCAACCGTAACTCCAGCTTGATATCGATGGCGGGTGCGGAGTGCGTTAACGCGCCTGCGGAAATAGCATCTACCCCGGTTTCCGCAATCTGGCGCACCGTATCGAGACGTACTCCGCCGGATGCCTCTAAAAACGCACGTCCTTTTGCAACACGCACTGCCTCACGCAACTCATCAATCGTCATGTTGTCCAGCAAGATAATGTCTACCCCTGCCTCCAGCGCTTCCTGAACCTGCTCCAGTGTAGTGCACTCCACCTCCACCTTCATCGTGTGTGGCAACGCGCGTCGCACACGATGCACCGCTTGCGTAATACCTCCGCACACCGCAATGTGGTTATCCTTAATCAGCACGGCGTCATATAGCCCAAAGCGGTGATTGTAACCACCTCCTACGCGCACTGCGTAGCGTTCCAGATAGCGCAAACCCGGCGTGGTTTTGCGTGTGTCGCAGATGCGTACGGGCAGGTCCTTCACCGTTTCCACAAAACGTGCGGTCAGGGTAGCGATTCCGCTCAGCCTCTGCAGGAAGTTCAGGGCAACACGCTCCCCGGTCAGTAAAGCTCTTGCTTCTCCGTACACCTGCGCCAGCACGGCGCCCGCGTCGAAGTGCTGTCCCTCCTTCACCATGCGTTCCAGACGCACTCTGGGGCTCGTCTGGTAAAAGACGCGCTCCACCACAGGCATTCCCGCCAGCACGCCCGGCTGGGTGGCGAGAAACTCACCCGTTGCTTCCACCCCTTCCGGCACGGCGAGCAGAGTGGTTACGTCTCCCGTGCCGATATCTTCCAGTAGCGCGCGTCGTACTATCTCATCGATAATTTGTACGTCCAGCAACATCGCCATCAGCCCCACTTTACCTCCACCACATGTTCGCATTGCGCCAGGGCACCCAGAACCTGCAGTGACGATGCCTGCGAAGGCAGCTCCAGTGAGAGGTCAAATCGACGGGTGCCGGGCTGCAGCGAGGGCAGGTTGCGGATAGACTGAACATCCACGCGCAACGCAGAAAGTGCACCCAGCACCGCGTTCATCACATCCGTCCCCTCGTGTACCACGAGCTCCACGTCCTTCACGCATCGCTTGATTCGGAGAAAGTTCTCCAGCAGGTGCACCAGCGCAAGCGTCAGCAACACCAAAGCGGTCGTGATGATTGCGGTTGCCCAGTAGCGTCTGTCCAGTCCTATCGCCAGCCCGATCGCGGCGGTTGTCCAGATGCTTGCAGCGGTGGTCAGCCCACGCACGGTACCGCCCAGGTGGATAATCGTGCCCGCCCCGATAAAACCGATTCCGGTTACCACCTGCGCGGCGATGCGCGTGGGGTCCACGTTAGGCTCACTGATCCCGCGCGACACTATACCGAACAGCGCCGCACCCAGCGACAACAGGATATGCGTGCGCAAGCCAGCCGGTCTGCCGTGCAGTTCGCGCTCGAAGCCGACCACCGCCCCCAGTACAGATGCCAGCAACAGCTGCACCAGAGTATCCCGCAGAGAAGACACGTTGTACTTTTCCCTCCCTAAAGAGGATGGTTTTATTGTACTGTGGAAGTAAAAAAGAGGCAAGTTGCGCACAAAAAATCGCCTGCTCTCAGAGCAGTCGGGGTTGGGCGAACGCTCTGAACAGCAGGCTCCATCGACGTGATGGACAGAGTGAAAAGGAGGACATGCGCTACTACATCATACGAAAAGCAGGTACAGAAAGTTCCGCAGGGCGTAACCCTGTGGGGCGCACCCCCGTCTAAATGCAGTGGGTGAGCAGGAATCTCCGGCAGACCTGCTGTATGATATACTGTAACCCAAGGTACGTGCCGAAATATCCGAAATGAAGGCGAGGAGAGACGACGATGCAAGCACGCTTGAAGGGCTTAATCTTTGCGGGATGGGGTCGTGTGTTATCGCTCTACGCCGTGACGATGCTGATAGCATCCGCTGCACTCGCTCAGGACGTGGTGGCTTACCGGTTCTCCCCCACGCACGGAGGTATCGCAGCGGGGGGTATCCAGATGCCTGTGGCGATGTATTGGCGGTACACTGCTTCGCCTGCACCGCAGAACCCTGCAGCACCAGCCATTGTCGGCAACACTATCTATTATGCCTGCCGTGACCGCTTTTATGCTCTGGACGCAGAGACCGGGCGCGTCATCTGGCGGTACCCTACCGACCAGCCACTGGATGCACAGTTCCGCACAACACCAGCCGTCGCGGACGGCATTATCTACGTCGGGGCAACCGACAGTAACCTCTATGCTCTCTCGGCAACCACCGGCAAAGTTCTCTGGACCTTCCGGGCACAGGGTGCTATCCTGTCGCCGCCTACCGTGGCGAACGATGTGGTGTACTTCGGCTCCGCCGATGGGCGGGTATACGCTATCAACGCCAAGACGGGCGAGCCGATTTGGCGCGGAGGCTTCCGAACGCTGGATGCAGTGAACGGGGCGGTAGCTGTCGCTGACGATATGGTCTATTTCATCTCTGCCGACCAGACGCTGTACGCCGCCGCAGCCCCCACCGGACTGCTTCTGTGGCGAATGCGCCTGCCTGGCACGCTGTACGCCCTGTCGCCTGTGGTGGCAGACCGCAACGTGTATGTGGTGGCGTCCAATGTGCTGTATGTGCTGCAGGCGCGAAGCGGACGCCAGTTGTGGGCGCGCACCCTGTCCGACGACATCGTGACCGAGCCGGTAGCGGGAAACAGCATGGTATATGTGCTCACGCGCGATGGGCGCGTGTGGGCGTTCGACAACACGGGCAAGCTGCTCTGGAACACGAAGGAACCCGTCTTTACGAATCAGGTGGTTGCTCCGCCTACTCTGGCAGGTAACGTGCTTGTCATCGGCACCACGCGCGGCGGCATCTATGGGCTGGATGCCTCTAACGGCAACGTTCTGTGGAAGTACCTGCTGCAGTCGTCGTCCTCCACCCCCGAGCGACCGACGTTTACAGACATCACCGCGCCGCCGGTGGTGGCGAACGGCACTCTGTACATCGTGTCTGACGACGGTAGCCTGACCGCCTTCCGTGCCGACGCGCCGGACAGCATTCCGCCCACCATTACCGAACTGGAACCGGCACGCGGCATTGCCATGTCAGGCGCGCCTCCCATCCGCTTCCGTGCGCTCATCAGCGACGAGGGCTCGGGTATCAAGACGGACAGCATCCAGTTCTTCCTTGATGACAAACCTGTGAAATACGAGTTTGACCTTGCCAAAGGCGAGATCACCTATCTCTGGGGTACGAAGGAGGCATCTGCCACGCCCACCGGACAGGAAGGCGGCGCCGCTACGGTGAAACCCCTCGCAGATGGACGGCACACGGTGAAAGTGGTGGCGGAAGATTGGCGAGGCAACCGCACCGAATACACCTGGAGCTTTATCGTGGACAACACCCTGCGCAAACGTCCTGCTACCACTCAACCTCGCACGCAACCCGGTGTGCCCGGCGTGCCGGGTGGCATCGGTGGGCGACGAGGTGGCGGTGGGTTCCCGGGCGGTCGCGACGACGGTTACTAATCGGAAAGAGGGAAACCGGTGGAGGAAGCTTGCTACCGCGCGCTGTTGCGACTGGCGTACCTCGAGCTTCCTCCCCGTCGCCTGCTCAGCTTGCTGGAGCACTTTCAGAACCCGGAGGATGTCTTTTCCGCCTCCCGCCACGACTTGCTGCGCGTAGAGGGCTTGACCGAATCCGCTGCCGCCCGTATCCTGAACGCCCCGGAACTCACCCCTGACCAGTGGCGACGGTGGCAGAACAGCTCCGCACGCTTGCTGACCTGGCGCGACGATGGCTATCCACCCCCCTTGCGTGAGATCGAAGACTTCCCACCCCTGCTGTTCGTGCGCGGCAGTCTGCAGGAGCGCGACCGATTCGCCGTCGCTATCGTCGGCACGCGCCACCCCACCCAGTACGGACGCAGCGTTGCAGAAAAGCTCGCTCGCGAATTGAGCCGCTACGGGTTGACCATCGTCAGCGGAGGAGCAAGGGGTATCGATACCGCTGCGCATACCGGCGCACTGCGGGCAGGTGGACGCACCATCGCTGTGTTGGGTAGCGGCATCGATGTGGCATATCCTGCGGAGTCGTCCGCTCTGTTCAACCGCATCGCCACGCAAGGCGCGGTGCTCTCCGAGTATCCTCCTGGCACACAACCCGATGCATGGCGATTCCCCGCACGCAACCGTCTGGTCAGCGCGCTATCGCTGGGCGTGCTGGTGGTGGAGGCTCCTCACGACAGCGGCGCGCTTATCACCGCGACCCATGCGCTGGAACAGGGTAAGCCGGTGTTCGCTGTGCCGGGTAACATCGACACGGGACACAGCGCAGGTTGCCACCGGTTAATTAAAGACGGGGCAACATTGGTGGATAGCGTCGAGGACATTGTGCGCGGGCTGGGTATCGTCTCCGAACCGCCTCCGGAGCGTACGGTAGAGATTCCTTCGTTGACCCCAACTCAGCAAGAGGTTTTGCGGGCACTCTCGCTGACGCCCAAACACGTAGATGCGCTGGCGGAGGAGTTGAATCTTCCCATAGCCCAGCTGAACGCCGAACTGCTCATACTGGAGATGCACAACCTCGTGCGACGGCAACCCGGAAACACATACGTTCGGGTACCATAGAGTGGAGAACTAGTAGTGCGATGAAGAGCCTGAACATCTCTATCGCCAACGCCGTCTTGAAGCTGGAGTGTATGGACGAGGCGTTCCTGCGCGAGCTGTTGCAGGAACGATATGCGGCATTTGTTGCCTCGGAGGCCAAACCCGATATTCATATCGTACTACAGCCGAAATCATCACCCCCTACCCGAACGCGCATGGAAAGTGTGAAAGTTCGGCAGGCGGAGGGCGGCTGGCGGTTCGTGTACGACACCTTCGTCGCGGACGTTACCTCCGCGGTCGACGAGGCGGAGGTTGCCTGCTTACGCAGCCCATATGCGGTGGATTCCTTCCTACGTACGTTGATGGCGCTATATCTGCCTCAGCACGGAGGGGCGATGCTACATGCCTCCGCAGTGCGCCATGAGGGACAGGGTTATGTCTTCGCGGGGCGTTCTGGCACAGGCAAGAGCACGGTCGCGCGTCTCCTTGCCAGCATCGCTGAGGTATTGAGTGACGAGCTGGTAGCGGTTCGTCAGATGCCCGAAGGCTGGCAGGTTTTCGGGACGCCCTTCTGGGGCGATTTCGCCCGCGCCGGCGCCAATCTCAGTGCACCATTGCAGGGCATATATCTGCTCCAGCACGCCAAGCAGCATCGTCTGGAGAAACTTTCCCGACGCGATACCTTGACCGCTATCCTGCAATGCAGTCTGCAGTTCGCCGAGGGCGCACAGGTAGCAGAGTGGATGCTGAGTGTGGCATCCGCTTTGGCGCGCGATGTGCCTGTTTACCGTTTGCATTTTCTGCCGGATATAGGGTTCTGGGAGATAGTTACTCCTCAGCACCCGCGGGCTTCCCCCTGATGCGAATTGCCCTCCAGGTAGCCCACGAGCAGGTCGTGAGCGATGTAGTAGTGCACCGAGTGTTCCGCAGGGCGACACTGAATCAGCCCCTTTGGCACGGCGTGAAAGAAGAGGTCGGCGATGCGCTGCGCCTCTTCGTGCGTCACACGCCCGCCGCCCACACGGGTGATGGACAGATGCAGCAGGTCGTCTTCCCCTTCGAACTGCACGCGGAAGTCGCCAAGGATGGCACCGTAGCGTTCGCGTCTGCTAAGCAGGATAGGTACTCCCGCCCGTGTGTCCTCGATAATCGCCTGTAATACCCGGCGCACCTCCGGGTGCTCACTCGTCAATTCGCTCATGCTGACTCCTCCTGACGCCCTGAGGGGCAAGGGGCGCACCGACAGTGCGCCACCTTGACCTCATTGTACGGATGACGCGCCCTGCAGGTTTCACAAGGATCGGCGCTGCGACGCAGGCCTTCGCTAAATGCCGGGCACCGGTCGTCCGAAACGGTCGGTCGGGTGGTCGGCGACGCGCAGGCGAACCCTGCCTCGCTCGGTTCCTCTTTGCACCAGCAGGGTCACCTCCGTACCGGCCGGCATAGCAGCGATCATGTTCTTCAGCTCGCCCGGCGAGGTAACCCGCTTCCCGTTACATTCCAGAATGATGTCGTCGATATCCAGTCCCGCAAGGTCGGCGGGGCTGTTGCGAAACAGATTGGCGACGATGACGCCCTGCACCGCTCCTTCTTCTACGCGGGCGGGAATGATTCCCAGCCATCCGCGCGACACTTTGCCTTCGCGCAGGAGCAGCTCCATGACCCGTCGCGCCTCCGCACTGGGGATGGCAAAACCGATACCCACGTTGCCGCCGCTCTGTGACAGGATGGCGGTGTTGATACCCACCAGCTCGCCACGAATGTTTACCAATGCGCCGCCGGAGTTGCCGGGGTTGATCGCCGCGTCGGTCTGAATGAAGTCTTCATATACCGAGATGCCCACATCCCGCCTTCCTTTCGCACTGACGATGCCTGCGGTGACCGTCTGGTTCAGCCCGTACGGGTTGCCGATAGCCAGTACCCACTCGCCCACCTCCAGCGCACGCGAGTCACCCCACTTGATGGCGGGAAGATTGTTCGCGCGAATACGCAGCAGGGCAAGGTCGGTCGCAGGGTCTGTTCCGACCACCTGCACCTCGGAGAACCTGCGCCCGTCGGCAAGGGTTACCGAGATGCGGCTCGCTCCGGCGATAACGTGATTATTGGTGAGTATCAAACCGTCACGGCTGACGATAACGCCTGAGCCCAGACTGCGTACCACCCGCTCCGGCTCGCGGAACGGGATGTCCTCGTCGCCAAAGAAGTAACGGAACAACGGGTCATCGAACAGAGGGGAACGCCTGCCCGGAATAATTGTCGCCGCGCTGATGTTCACCACCGATGGCGTAGCCACCTTTGCCACCGCAGCAAAGGCTTCGGAGGTGGTCTTCAGCTGGGTGGATGCCTGCTCGAAGGTCATCGGTGGAGGTTCGGGTATGATGGGAGTCGGTCTGGTACGCACCCCCAGCCACCATCCCACCAGCAAGGCGATAACTACCATCACCACTATGGGAACAACACGGTGTCGCTCAAGGCGTCCCATTGCCAGCGTTCTCTCCTGAAGTTGCATAGGTCATTCCCTCCTCCGGGTTCATGATTCGACGAGGTTGCCACTTTTCCACCGGTACCTCTCCTACCACATAGAAGCTGCCCGTGACACATACCAGGTCCTCGGCTTGCGCCATCTTCATCGCATGCTCCACCGCCTCGGGTACAGACGGGATGATATCGTATGGTGGGAGAGACACTGTAGAGGCTTCGGGCAGGTTCACCGCGGGGCGCGCACGTTCCCTCGGCTGGGTGAAGATGATGTGCGATGCCAGCGGTGCCAGCGTATCCACCACTCCCTGCGGGTCATGCCCTTTGGTCATGCCCAGCACCAGTATCAGCCTCCGGTAGTGGAAGGTATCGGTGATCGCCTGTGCCAGACAGCGCGCCGCGTCCACGTTGTGCGCCCCGTCCAGCAGTAACGTCGGCGACCGGCGCACCACCTGCATTCTGCCAGGCAAAGTGGTATATTCCAGTCCAACACGGATGGCGCTTTCTGGTATCTCCACTCGATGAGCATGTTGCAACGCCTCGACGGCAGCGATAGCCACCGCTGCGTTAGAGCACTGATGCTTCCCCAACAGGCGCAGGCTCAGGTGGCGGTAAACACCGTCTGTCGTGCGCACGGACACCCTTTGCCGCATTCGATGCACTCCTTCGTCCTGCCAGTGCACCGTACGCACCGGCGGCGGGATTACCATGCGCTCGGGCTTGACCTCCGTCAGAGGCACGCCTGCCCGATGGGCGTGTTCTCGAATCACATCCAGCGGCTCCTGTTCGGTCACGCCTGTCACCACCGGCGCGTATGGCTTGATGATGCCTGCCTTCTCTGCCGCGATTTTGCCCAGAGTATCCCCCAACCTGTCCATGTGATCCCAGCCGATGGAGGTGATCACGCTTACCAACGGGCGTACCACGTTGGTAGCGTCCAGTCTGCCTCCCAACCCCACTTCAACCACTGCGAAGTCCACCCTTTGCTCGGCAAAGCAGCTGAAGCCCACCGCCGTTTTGAGCTCGAACTCCGTCACCTGCCCCAGCGGAGTTTGCGCCAAATCCTCGATGTGCGGTTTAATCCACGTCACCAGCCGGGCGAAGTCGCTCTCGGGAATCATGTAACCGTTGACCTGTATCCGCTCGCGCAAGTTGAACACGTACGGCGAAAGGTACAGCCCCACTTTGTACCCCGCTGCCTGCAGGATGGTGGCAATGAAGGTACTGGTAGAACCTTTACCGTTGGTGCCTGCTACATGGATAACGCGAAGCTGGTGATGTGGGTTGCCTAATCGCTCCAGCAACGCCTCAAACCGCTCGTTACCCAGCTTGATACCGAAGCGTTTCAGACTCTGCATATACATCACAGCGCGTGCGTAGTCCATAGAACCTTCCCTCGGGACTATTCGAATGTAGGCAAGGCGTTTTACGCCCTCACTTGCTGACCCGACCATTGAAATGGTGGAGTCCATCTCTGGAGGTCGAACCTCCGGGTGAGCCGAACTTCAACGCAACGGCTCGGCAGAAGCCTCGCCCCCCCAAAGAGCGAATCTGGACGGACCACCAGATTCACACAGCCGGCAGATGACGTACATCATGGCGCGAGGCGGTAATCCCCACAGCCAGAGCACACACCGTCGCGCCTGTTGCTATCGCTATCGTTGCCGTCCAGCGCGAAGCCAACCAGCCCATGAGCAGGTTCCCAAAAGGCGCCAGCCCCATCAGCGCGAACACATGTAGCGACATCGTACGCCCACGCAGGTGCTCCGGGCTAAGCGACTGCAACAGCGCGTTGATGGAGCCCAGTGTGCTCACCGCACAACCGCCGATCAACACCAGACATCCCAGCGAAAGCAGGTAGCTGCGCGATAGCGCGAACAGCAGCAAACCGGCGCACAGCCCTGTTGCGGCGGTAATCACTACTTTGCCTCTGGGCACAACACCCGCTACCCTTGCCAGTATCAGTGCGCCCATCAACGCCCCAAAGCCGGTTGCCGAGAACAGATTACCCAGTCCCTGCTTCCCCACCTGTAACACATCGCGCGCAAAAACGGGCATCAGGGTGGTGTACGACATCGCAAAGATGCTCAGTGCGCAGTCCAGAAGCACCAGCGTCCTTAACAAACCGTCACGGTATACGTAGCCCAACCCCTCCTTCAGTTCCGACCACACCGAGAGAAGTTCCACCGTGCTCTGGTTCGACGTTCCGGGAATGCGCCAGAGAGCGGCAATAATGCCCACATAGCTCACCGCATTGATAAAGAAGCACCACCCTGCGTTGACCATCTCAATCAGTTTACCCGCAATAGCAGGGCCGAGGATGCGCGCCGTATTAAACGCGGCAGAGTTCATTGCCACGCCCACTGTAACGAACTGGGCGCCCACAAGGTCCATCACCATCGCCTGCCGGGCGGGAGCGTCTATCGCTACAATAAAACCGTTCAGCGCAGCAATGAGGGCAATGTGCCAGAACTCCACCCGCCCTGTTAGCACCAGCATCGACAACACGAAGGCGTTTACCGCAAACAGCGCTTGCGTTGCAATCACCAATCTGCGCTTTTCAAAACGGTCCGCCACCACTCCACCGAATAGACTGAAGAGCGTCGTTGGAAGCGAACCCACAAATCCCAAAAGCCCTAAAAGCAATTTGCTGTTGGTAATCTCGTAGACCACCCATCCTTGGGCGACTGTCTGCATCCAGCTACCGAGAAAGGAGACGAACGCCCCAACCCAGTAGGTACGATAGACACCATTATGCCAGAGCGCAACAGCGGGAGAAGATGAACCGCCGAAGTTGTCGTCTTTCTGTTGCCCCATACGTTACCATTTTACCATGAAGTTTGAGGTGGAGCAAACGACAGGCTGTTGCATCTCCCGAAAGGATATGATATTCTATTGGTTGAATAGAGTAAACCTACTGCTTGAGATTTTGGTGTATCGTACCGGAGGAGAAGGTTCATGCCACAGTCGGGTGCTGAAGAAGAAAAACGATTCGTCTTGCCCGCCTCGCAGTTTCAGCAGCTGTTCGATGCTCTGAAGCGATTGGGCTACCAGATTATCGCCCCTACCCTGCTGGACGGTGCTATCGTCACCGAGCGGGTGGAATCGGTGGATGAACTGCCTGTTGGCTTCAGCGATGAACAGCGGGCGGGCATGTATCGCCTGAAGCGACGCGCGGACAGAGCGTTCTTCGGTTACGCGGTAGGGCCACGCCCATGGAAGCACTACCTCTACCCCCCTCGTCAGCGGCTGTGGCAGGCGAAGCGCGACGGCAACGGCGGCTTTCGGGTTATCCCCGAGCAGGAGCAGATACCGCGTTACGCTTTTGTGGGAGTGCGGGCGTGCGAACTGGCAGCCATCGCCATTCAAGACAAGGTTTTTCTGAACGGGCAACATCGCGACGAGTACTACCGGCGCAGGCGTGAGAGCGCTCTTCTCATTGCGGTGAATTGTGCCTACCCTGCAAGCAACTGCTTTTGCTCTTCCGTCGGGACGGGTCCACGTGTGCAAGAAGGTTTCGATTTAGCGATCACAGAAGTGTTGAACGGCAAGTCACACTTCCTGGTGATAGAGGTCGGCAGCGAACGCGGCGCAGCGGTACTGGAAGGCGTAGAGGTGCGGACCGCTACCGAAGAACAATGGCAGCAGGCTCAGCAGGTGGTAGACGGCGCGGCCAAACGTATCCTGAAGCACCTGGACACCACCGACCTGAAAGAGCTGCTCTACCGTCATCTGGATAGTCCACACTGGGAGGCGGTAGCGAAACGCTGCCTCACCTGTTCGAACTGTACAATGGTGTGCCCTACTTGCTTCTGCCATACCGTAGAGGACACGACAAACCTGCAAGGGACGGTCGCCGAACGGTGGCGCAGGTGGGATTCCTGCTTCCATATTGACTTCTCCTATATTCACGGCAGCCCGGTACGTGTCTCTGAGGCATCGCGCTACCGCCAGTGGATAACCCACAAACTGGCGTCCTGGCAGGACCAGTTCGGCACGCTGGGCTGTGTCGGGTGCGGGCGGTGCATCACATGGTGTCCTGTGGGTATCGACATCACCGAGGAGATACGCGCCTTGCGACGAAGCGAGGAGGGCAGAGTTGCCCCAACAGTACCAAAGGAGGAGAGCCATGCGAACACTTGAAACCGTGCTTGCCGAGCATCCTTTCTTCGCGGGGCTGGAGCAGCGATATCTGCAGATTATCGTCGGCTGTGCTACTAATGTCGTGTTCGAGAAAGGGCAAATCATCTTTCGCGAAGGTGAAGAGGCAAACCGGTTCTACCTCATCCGACAGGGCAGGGTGGCGCTGGAGGTGCACGCAGCCGGCATCGGCACGCTCACCATCCAGACGCTGGAAGCAGGCGACATTCTGGGCTGGTCCTGGCTGGTGCCTCCCTACCGATGGCACTTTGACGCAAGAGCGGTAGAGCTGACACGGGCTATCGCTCTGGACGGGGAGTGCCTGCGTCGCAAGTGTGAGGAGGACCATGACCTCGGCTACGAGCTGCTCAAGCGATTCGCCGAGATTATCACCCAGAGGCTCCAGGCGACCCGCTTACAGCTGCTGGACGTGTACGGCGCGGAAGGTCACATATCACGCAGAGGGGGAACATAGCCTGAACAATGGTTCCACGCCCGTTTCGATTACAGCAAGTACGACGCGAGACGCACGATACCTTCACGCTCGAACTGGAACCTGCGGACGGTTCGGAGGGTTTCTGTTTCCGGGCGGGGCAGTTCAACATGCTCTACGTGTTCGGGGTAGGCGAGATACCCATCTCCATCAGCGGTAACCCCACCAATCCTCGCGTGCTGACGCATACCACCCGCGAGGTGGGCACGGTGACCAAAGCGATGGGCAAACTGCAACGCGGTGATGTCATCGGGGTACGTGGACCGTTTGGCACACCCTGGCCCGTCGAGCAGGCGGAAGGTGCGGATGTGGTCATCGTGGCAGGAGGAATCGGGCTGGCGCCGCTGCGCCCTGCGCTATACCATCTGCTGGCGCACCGCGACCGCTACGGCAAAATCGTGTTGCTCTACGGAACCCGCACCCCCGGCGACATCCTTTATCGAAGCGAACTACAGCGGTGGCGTGCCCAGTTCGACCTGGAGGTGCATATCACGGTAGACCGCGCGCTGAGCGGATGGCGAGGCAACGTGGGTGTGGTCACCACGCTGATTCCCCGCGCACCCTTCGACGCTCGTAACACCGTCGCGCTGGTGTGCGGTCCCGAAATCATGATGCGGTTCACCGTGCTGGAGCTCCAGCGACGGGGTGTCCCGCCGTCGCAAATCTACATCTCCATGGAACGCAACATGAAGTGCGGCACAGGCGTCTGCGGGCACTGTCAGTTCGGACCGTTCTTCGTCTGCAAAGATGGTCCTGTGTTTTCCTACGGCAAGGTGCTGCATCTACTCGAAAAACGGGAGATATAGCGATGGCACGCGCAACCAAACCCAAACTGGCTGTCTGGAAGTTTGCCTCCTGTGATGGTTGTCAGCTCAGCCTGCTGGACTGTGAAGAGGAGCTCTTAGAGGTCGCCGGGGCGGTGGAGATAGCATACTTTCTGGAAGCAAGCCGTGCTACGGTGAAGGCACCCTACGACATCTCGCTCGTAGAAGGTTCCATCACCACCCCACACGACGCGGAACGCATCCATCAGGTACGCCGAGCCTCTCGTTTTCTGATTACTATCGGTGCCTGCGCCACCGCGGGCGGGATTCAGGCGCTGCGCAACTTCAAGGATGTGCGCGAGTTTATCTCGCTTGTATACGCCTCGCCACAGTATATCCAGACGCTGAGTAAATCCACTCCCATACGCGACCACGTGTTTGTGGACTACGAGCTGCGCGGCTGTCCTGTAAACAAGCACCAGCTGCTGGAGGTCATCAACGCACTGCTCAACGGACGTAAGCCGAACATCGTTCCCCACAGCGTCTGCTCCGAGTGCAAGAGGCAGGGCATCGTCTGCGTGATGGTGGCGAAGGGTACGCCGTGTCTGGGACCGGTCACCCATGCGGGATGTGGCGCGATATGCCCCTCCTACGGGCGGGGCTGTTACGGCTGCTTTGGTCCGAAAGAGACGCCCAACACCTCCTCGCTCAGTAAGCGATGGAAGCAGATAGGCGTGAAAGAGGACGACCTCGTTCGTGCTTATCGCAGTTTTAACGCCGATTCCGAGCCTTTCCGCCGAGAGAGTGAAAGCCATGAAAGGTAACACGATCAAGGTAGACTATCTGGCGCGTGTGGAGGGCGAGGGCTCTCTGATTGCGCGTTTTCGTGGCGGTCAACTGAAGGAGGTACAGTTCAAGATTTTCGAACCGCCCCGCTTCTTCGAGGCGTTTTTGCGCGGACGCAGCTATCGCGAAGCGCCCGACATCACCGCCCGAATCTGCGGAATCTGCCCCGTTGCCTATCAGATGAGCTCGGCGCACGCTATGGAAGACGCCTTCGGCATCAAGATCGAGGGGCCCATCCGCGACCTGCGTCGGCTGATATACTGCGGGGAGTGGATAGAGAGCCACGTACTGCACATCGCCCTGCTCCACGCGCCTGACTTCCTCGGCTACGAGGACGCCATCCAGATGGCGCGTGACCACCCCCAGACGGTGCAAACCGCGCTGAAGCTCAAAAAGGTGGGCAACGACCTGGTTGCCCTCATCGGCGGGCGGGAGATACATCCGATTAACGTGAAGGTAGGCGGCTTTTACAAGGTGCCACGTCGGCGCGACCTGGACGAGATCGAGGAACGCCTGAAATGGGCACGCGATGCCTCCATACAACTGGCGAAGTGGACCGCCAGCCTGCCCTTCCCCGATTTCGAGCGGGACTACGAGTTCGTTGCTCTGCGCCACCCGGTGGAGTATCCGCTGAACGAGGGGCGACTGGTGTCGAACAAGGGGCTGGACATCGCCATCGACGAGTTTGAGACATACATTGTGGAAGAGCATGTGCCGCACTCGAACGCTCTGCATTCGTACATCGTTGGACGTGGCGACTATCTGGTCGGACCGCTGGCGCGGTTTAACCTGAACTTCGACAGGCTCTCCCCGCTGGCGCAGGAGGTCGCGAAGGAGGTGGGGGTCACCCCGCCCTGCCGGAACCCCTTTCAGAGCATTGTAGCGCGTGCCATCGAAACCGTGTACGCCTGTGACGAGGCACTGCGCCTCATCGCAAACTACACCCCGCCCGACGAGCCGGCGGTGGAGGTGCCCCCTTACGCCGCCACCGGGCACGGCTGCACCGAAGCGCCGCGCGGCATCCTCTATCACCGTTACCGCGTGGACGAGTACGGCACTATTCTGGACGCACGCATCGTGCCCCCCACTGCCCAGAACCAGAAGAGCATCGAGGCAGACCTGTGGGAGCTGATACAGGCAAACGCCGACCTGCCCCCGGAGCAGTTGCAATGGCGCTGCGAACAGGCGATACGCAATTACGACCCGTGCATCTCCTGCGCCACGCATTTTCTGAGATTGCAGGTGGAGCGGGAGTGAGATTTCGTCCACCTATCCCCCCTCTCGTCCCCGCGTATACGGGGGGAATGGGGGCGTTCGAATCGAGGCTCCCCTCTCCCCTGAAATACGAGGTGTCATGGCAACGCACGGTATCTTGCTCGTGGGGGTGGGTAACCCGTATCGTCAGGACGACGGGGCGGGCATTGCGGTAGTACGCCGCCTTCGCCCGCTGTTGCAGGAGCGGGTAGAGTGTGTGGAATGTACCGGTGACCTCATCGCCTTAATGGACATTTGGCAGGGCTATGAGCAGGTCGTTGTAATAGACGCTATGCATTCGGGGCGGTCAGCAGGCGAGGTGATACGTTTGGACGCCTCTCGACGATCTCTTCCTGCGGATGGGCACTTCTCCTTCACGCATGCGATGGGGTTGAACGAAACGCTTGCGCTGGCACACGCGCTGAACCAGATGCCGCCGAAGCTGGTCATCTATGGCATTGAGGGCAAACACTTTGGCGAAGGCGAAGCGCTGTCGGCAGAGGTTGCAAAAGCGGTGGAGGATGTGGTACGCTATATCCTGCAAGAGCTGAGGGAAGGCAACGGGGATGCATGAGTTTTCGATAGCCGACGCCATCATACGCGCCACGCAAGAGGTCGTTCAGGCGAACGGGGGCGGAAAGGTGGAAGAGATACATCTGCGCATCGGCGAACTACGGCAGGTAGTGCCCGATGCCCTCCTCTTCGCCTTCGACGTCCTCAAGCAAGACACTCCAATGGCAGAGGCCTCTCTGCATTGGGAAACGGTTCCGGCGCAGGTACGGTGCAAAGCGTGCGACACAGAGTACCACCCGAGGGACGTCTTCTGGGAGTGTCCCTCCTGCGGTGCGATAGGTGCAGAGGTGGTGGCGGGCGAGGAGCTGGACATAGTTAGTATCACGCTGATGGAGGGTTCGGATGGAGATTAAAGTGGTCAAGCGCGTCATGGAGGCGAACGAACAACATGCCGAGGTGGTACGCCAGCGGCTACGTGAAGCAGGGGTAGTTGCGCTCAATCTGATCAGTGCGCCCGGCTCGGGTAAAACATCCCTGATTGAAGCCGCCATCCACGAGCTGAAAGGCAGGGTGCGTATCGGTGTCATCGAGGGCGACCCCGATACCACTCGCGACGCCGAACGCATCGCCCGGCTGAATGTGCCGGTGGTGCAGATTAACACCGAAGGCGGATGCCATCTGGAAGCGACGATGGTACTGCGCGCACTGGATGAGATAGAGGTAGATAGCCTGCAACTGCTTTTTATCGAGAACGTGGGCAATCTGGTATGCCCTGTGGTGTTTGACCTGGGAGAGACGTACCGCGTGGCAGTGGTTAGTGCCGCGGAAGGTCACGACAAGCCAGCGAAGTATCCTGCCCTCTTCCGCACAGCACACGTCACCGTGCTGAACAAGATAGACCTGATACCCTACCTGGACTTCGACGAGGAGCAGTTTACCTCCGACGTGCGTCGCTTGAACCCGGAGATGCCCATCCTGCGCGTCTCCTGCCGAACCGGCGAAGGGGTAAGCGAGTGGGCGGAGTGGTTATCGCAGAAGCTTTGACAAAGATTTCAGTGTGGCACGCACACACCGCTAAAGCCGTTCCCCTGCTCCCTCAGCCAGCGTCTCCTTCAGCCTCTGCGCGTCCGCGCGGATTTTATTCCCCTCGGCATCGGTGATATAGAAAACGCCGACCGCCTTGCCAGCCCATGTGCTGAGCTTGGCACTGTGGATGTTCCAGCCCAGCTGCGACAGAGCGCGGCACACCCAGTATAGCATCCCGATGTGCTCGGTGGTACGCACCTCGATCACGGTGAACTGTTCCGACAGGTCATGGTGAATGACCAGGCTCACCAGCTCGGGACGGGTTTGTTCCACACGCCTGCGCCGCTGAAGCAGTTCCGTCACTGACATTTCACCGGTAAGCACTGCCACCATGTGCTCTTCTATCTCTGCCCGCTTGGAGGGCGGTATCGGGCGACCGCGATAATCCACCCACAGCGTGTCCAGCGCGATTTTGATTTCGCCGGAGCGCGTAAACACGTTCGCCGCGTGCACCGCTATCTGTCCGGCATAAAGCACCCCCGCGATTTTCGCCAGAAGCCCGGGCTCCGGGTCGTCAATCGCACAGACGGTCAGCTCGGTCACCGAGGCATCGGGCGGGGTTTGAAATGCCAGCTGCGGCACGCCTTTAATCGCCTCCTGCACCATGCGGATATGCAAGCCAATCTGCTCCTGCGGTGTATTCAGCAGATAGGTCGCGGGCATCTGGTTCAGGTGGCGGGCAACCAGGTCCTCCGGCAAGTTTTCCAGACTCAGCTCCTTCGCCAGCCGGCGACGAAACCGGCCGATGTCTGGCGGGGCATGCTCCACCGCTTCCGATGCCATCAGAAATCGCTCCGCCTTACGATGCAATTCGCGCAGGAAAGCGGCTTTGACCTCCGTCCACTGCCCACTGCCGACCGCATGGGTGTCGGCATACGTGAGGATATACAGCATGTTCAATCGCTCCACCGTATCCACAATGTGTACAAAATCACGTATCGTTTCGTCTAGATTCAGGTCACGTAGACGTGAGGTTTCCGCCATCAGCAAGTGGTGCTTCACCAGAAAGACAAGGTCGGCGATAGCGTCTTCGCTCAGATACAACCTTCTGCCCACCTCTTGCGCCATCTGTGCCCCTGCTTCGGCGTGGTCTATCTGCGGGTTCGCTTTGCCTGCGTCGTGTAGCAACGCAGCGAGGTACAGTATCTCCCGATGCGGTGTCTCCTGAAAGATGCGCCGGTAGTCGGCGTAGTTGGGGTCGGTAATCGTGTTCAATGCCTCGATGTTCTCTATCACGTGCAGGGTGTGCTCGCCTACCGTGAAATCGTGCGACGGGTCGTAAGGGATCAGCGCGCGGGTCGCCTCGAACTCGGGCAGAATCCAACCCAGCACGCCGGTATCCGCCATCTGCCGTAAAGCACGCGCGACACCGCTCGGTGCGCGGAGGATGGAAAGGAACGTCTCCGCAAGGTGTTTGGGGTCGTGAGTGGTCGGTTTCTGCTGAACGGTTTGCCTCATCAGCCTTTGCAGAGGCACGCTGAGGTTCAGTTCGTAGTCCTGCGCCAGTCGCACCGCCCAGACCATCCACACGGGGTCCTCGCGCTGCAGAAGGTTGTGTGCCGGGATTACCTCTTTGCGTTCGCAATCCAGCCCGATGCCCAGCACATGCCGTCCCTGCTCCACGCGCTGTATTATCTCTTCACAGATGCGGTGCGCGGTGGAGGCATGAAGATAGTAGTCCTGCATGAACTGCTCTACTGCGGGTGACTGGTCACGTGACTGGTATCCTAAACGGACCGCGATTTGCTCCTGCTTGGCTGCCGTAAGAACGTCCCGTTGCTCTCCGGCCAGAATGTGCAGATGATTGCGCACGCGCAGCAAGAATTCCTGCGCCTGAATCAGGCGGTTTGCCTCCTCGGGCGTTAACCACTCGCGAGATACCAGCTGCTCCCAACCTCCCGCCGTGGGTAGACCGGCCGAGCCCGCCGCCAGCCAGCGCACCAGGTGAATATCGCGAAGCCCGCCCGCTCCCTCCTTGACGTTCGGCTCCACTAGGTAGGGCGTGGTGCCGTACCGGGCGCGTATCTGGCGTCGCTCCATGATTTTTCGGAACAGGAAATCGGTGGGGTTGAAGTGTACCCAGAACTCCTCCAGAAACCGCGCGAAAACATGACGGCTTCCCGTCACTAATCGGGCGTCTACGAGGGTGGTTTGGGTAGTATGGTCCAGCGTCGCGCAGTCCTCAATCAGCCGGTAGGCATAGCCTACCTTCAGGCGCCCATACTCCATCATCACGTCCATCAGCAGACGGAACATCTCGCGGATGATGCGGTCGGTGGTCGCATCGCCGTCGCGGTCCGGGATGAAGGTAATATCGATATCCGAATGCGGCGACAGCTCCATGCGCCCGTATCCACCGGTTGCTGCGACAGCAATCTCCGGGGGATGCGCGACGTGTGCACGCTGGATGGCGAGCTGAAACAAGCGGTGCACTACAGCGTCAGCAAGGGCGGTGAAAGAGCGGCACGCATCCAGTCCGTCTTGTGGTGGCTGAATCTCGTGCATTAACTGTTCGCGCTGCTGCACAATCCACTGCCCTATCTCGCGGGCATCCTGCATCTCAGCCAGCGCCTGCACCCAGTCCTCGCGCAGATGAAAGGCGATAATGCTACCACTGGACGGAGCAACGTGTACATCTTCCTGTGCCCTCACCGGCACGTTCTGCGTTTTGGATGTCAAACGGCTCATCTTTCACTCCGAGCGCCACAAGATAAACAGTCCCCCGGCGGCAAACAGCGCGTTCGGCGCCCACGCAGCAATCGCCGGAGGCAAGAACCCCTGATTGCCTAGAAGCCGCGCCAGCAGCAGGGTATTCCAGAACAGGAATACGAGAATAATCGCCAGCAATACCCCCATAAAACTGCCGGCACGCGCAAAGGTCAACGCTAACGGCGCGCTGCACAAAGCGAACACAGCGCACGCGAAGGGAATGGAGTACTTGAAATAGTACCCTACCCACAGCCGCGTGGCGGGCAAACCAGCCTTCTCTAGCTCCCACGCCTGCCGGCGCAGGTCCGCCGCATTGGTTTCTTCCGGTGTCGGCGGACTGAGCAGCTCCTCCAGCGCTACTCTTAGGTTGATGGTGATTTCTCCGGCAGTGTGCGCATCCACCGCGAAGCCATCTTTCCCGTAAATGTGCACATGCGCGTCGTAAAACCGCCATATCCCGTCGTCGTAGACCGCACGCGGCGCCAGTATCGTCCGCGCGTAGCCGGATACGGGCATCTCCCACACCTGAACATCCCGCAGCTCCGCCCGGTTGCCCCGTACGTTTTCCACCATGCCGATATAGAAAGCGTAGTCGCTCACCTTGAATACCACGTTGGAGCGGAACAGCGGCGCAGTCTGCATCAGCAGGATACGGTCGCGCACCCGGCGGAACTGCCGTTCCGCCGGGGGAACCACCGACTCCTCAAGCCAGAAGTTTACCACAGAAATGACCATCCCTGCTACCAGCAGGGGCAAAAAAATGCGCCAGAGGCTGGCTCCGGCGTTGCGCAACACCACGATCTCGGAGTCTCTCGCCAGCCGGTTTACCGCCAGCGACACCGACAGCGCCGTCGCCACCGGCAGAGTCAGCACCAGCAGGAAGGGGGTGTGGTAGATAATCATCTGGGCGACGGCATGCACCGGCACACCTTTGGAGAAAAGCACCTCCGCATAGAAAAACAGCATGTTGCCGATAAGCATCAGCACCACAGCCAGCGTGCCTGCCAGGAAGGGCACCAGCAGCTCCGATAGCAACATGCGGTCTATCAGTTTCATTCTTCCACGCGAATGGTGTTACACACGTCCATCACAACGGGTAATCGTCGAATCTCGGCGGTGGCATGGCGTATCGCGCCTTCCTGCGCGCGGTGGGTAATCCATACTATCTCCGCCTCCTGTGGATTCACCTGCCTCTGCACCACCGAAGAGATACTGATATTGTGAACGCCAAACACCCCTGCCACCTGCGCCAGCACGTTCGGGCGGTCCTGCACGCGCATTCTGACGTAGTAGCTGGTCTCGATCTGCTCAATCGGTACCACGTAGCGCTGGTCAAAGCAGGTGCAGCCCACCCGCCCGGTGGAACCAAACAGCAGGTTGCGCGAAACGTCGATAATGTCCCCCACCACCGCGCTACCTGTCGGCAGACTGCCTGCGCCACGCCCGTAGAACATCACATCGCCCACTGCATCACCGCGCACCATGATAGCATTGTACACGTCATGCACGCTTGCCAGCGGGTGCGATAGCGGCAACAACGCAGGATGCACGCGCACCTGAACCGCCTTCGCCGAAACCTCCTGTGCAATCGCTACCAGCTTCACCGCATAACCCAGCCTCTGTGCCCACTCCATGTCAGCGCGGGTAATCTTCGTGATGCCTTCGCAATACACATCGTCTACCTTCACGCGGGCGGTGAAGGCAATCGAAGCGAGAATGGCTATCTTGTACTGGGCATCATGCCCGTTCACGTCCGCGCTGGGGTCGGCTTCCGCGTAGCCCTGCGCCTGAGCCTCCTTCAGCGCGTGGTCGAAGTCGGTACCCTCTTCTGCCATCTTCGTCAGGATGTAATTCGTGGTACCGTTGACAATGCCCATCACCCGCTCGATGCGGTTACCGGCCAGCGCGTTCTTCATCGGCTGGATGATAGGGATACCTCCCCCGACGCTTCCCTCAAAGGCGAAGTCCAGCTGACACTTGCCAGCCGCCATCATGATGTCTGCCCCCTCCTTGGCGAGCAGTTCCTTGTTGGCACTGACCACCGGCTTGCCGTTCTCCAGTGCGCGCAGCACGTACTCCTTGGCAGGATGCACGCCCCCGATGAGCTCCACTACAATATCCACCTGCGGGTCATCGATAACCTCGTAGGCGTTGTTCGTTAGCAGAGAACGGTCTACCGGCACGCGGCGGGGTTTGTGAATATCTCGCACGGCGATTCGGCGGATTTCCAGACGCGCCCCGATTTTGCGCTCGATGCTATCGCGGTTGCGTCGGAGCACCTCCACCGTCCCCGATCCCACCACACCGAGCCCCAGGATACCCAGCTGGATGACCTCTTTGCTCACGCGACCTCCTCCTCCGGCTCCAGACGGAAAAGCACGGCGCCCTGTTCCACCAGCTGTCCGCTCTCCGCGCAGACCTCCACGACGCGCCCCGACCTTTCCGCCGGAACCTCGTTGAATACCTTCATGGCTTCAATCAGGCAAACGATTTGCCCCTCCTCCACAAAGTCGCCTACCTCCACATACGGCGGAGCATCCGGTGACGGTGCGCGATAGAAAACCCCGGTCATCGGGGCACATAGGTCCACGAGATTTGCCCGCGGAGTGGCATCGAGGGTTTTGGGCGGAGCGGAGACAGGCGACGACATGCCTTCGGGCGTCTCTACCGGCGTCCCTTCTCGCCGGATGAGGATGCGCAATCCGTCCTCCTGCCACTCCAGCTCCGAGAGATGGAACCGCCTCGCCAGCCGCAGCAACGTCTCCGTTTGGGCTATTTCATCGGTCACCATGCACACCTCACGCTACTGAGTCACCTCGGGGGCTTTCCCGATGGTTATCGACAGGCTCACTTCCTTGCCGTTCCTCCAAACGGTAACCTCTACGTGGTCACCCGGCTTTCTGTTCATGATTTCTTCCAGCAGCTCCTGTGTGGAGTGAATCGGGCGATTCCCAAAACGACGGATTACATCGTCCGTCCGCAGCCCTGCTTTGTCTGCAGGACTACCCTGCACCACTTCATTGACAGCCACGCCGTTCAGGTCGGGTAACCGCACCCGCTTCATCAGCGAGGGACGCACCGCGTCGAAATAGACACCAATCCACGGCCTTGCCCGCTTGACCGTCCCGCCCTGCACGAGAATGTCACGCACCACCTTCTTGACGTGGTTGATGGGGATGGCAAAGCCGATGCCTATCGAGCCACCTCCCGGCGGTGCAGCGATAGCGGTGTTGATGCCTATTAGCTGTCCGTGAATATTCGCCAGTGCGCCCCCGGAGTTGCCCTGGTTGATGGCGGCATCGGTCTGGATGGCCACCTCCAGATACCGTCCCTCCTCTACCACCAGCTTGCGCCGGTTCAACGCACTGATAACGCCAATGGTGACGGTGCTGCCCAATCCGAGCGGATTTCCCACCGCGATAGCCCACTCGCCCACGCGCAGTTTGTCCGAATCGCCCAGCTCGGCGGTGGGCAGGTCCCGAGCGTCCACTTTGATCACAGCGATGTCGGACTGTTCGTCTGCACCGACAGGCTTCCCCAGAAAGCGTCTGCCGTCCGCCAGCGATACCACAATCTCATCCGCTCCACGCACCACATGGTGGTTGGTGATGATATATCCGTCGGGACTGATGATGACACCGGAGCCGGAGCCACGCATCGCCTCTTGCTGACCGAAGAAGTCTTCCAGTCTCAACGAACGGCGCGGGCGCATGAACGTGTCGATGTTCACCACGGCAGGCTCGATGCGCGCACTGGCGTTAGCCACCGCCTCTGCGCCGGGCACACTGCCCACCGGTCTGGTGGGTGCATCCAGCGTTGCCAGCACCAGCTGTCTGGATTGCGACGGAGGCTGGTATCCCATCCAGCGCACGATAAGCGCACAGGCGGCAAAGCCAAGCACGAACGCGATAACCGTACTCCAGGGTCTGGACATCGCCCCTCACCGTCTCTCTTCCGGCAATTGGCGCATCAGACTGACCATCTCTATCGCGCTGATGGCGGCATCACCGCCTTTATTGCCCGCCTTGGTGCCTGCACGCTCTATTGCCTGTTCGATGTTATCGGTTGTCAGCACCCCAAAGGTGATAGGCACGCCAGACTCCAGCATACTCTGCGCGATGCCTTTTGCCGCCTCTGCCGCGATATATTCGAAATGGGGAGTATCTCCGCGAATCACACAGCCGAGGCAGATGACCGCGTCGTACTGTCCACTACGCGCAAGACGCGCCGCCACCAGCGGGATTTCCCACGAGCCCGGCACCCAGGCGACTTCCACATCTCGCTCGGTATCCACACCGTGACGCGTCAGTACATCCAGCGCGCCTCCCAGTAATCTGGAGGTGATGAACTCGTTGAAACGGCTCACCACAATCGCAAAGCGATACCCTGTGGCGACCAGCTGTCCTTCATACGTTTTGGGCATGGCGAACAGTACCCTCCGGTTTGTCTGGCACTACCTGTCCGTCGTCTTCGGGCAGAATATGTCCCAACTTCTCCCGTTTGGCGCGCAGGTAGCGCTTGTTATAAGGAGTAACGGTTCCCACAATCGGTACGATCTCCACAATCTCCAGACCATACGCCTCCAGTCCGATGCGTTTGGTGGGGTTGTTGGTCATCAGGCGTATCTGCTTGAGGCCGAGGTCCGCCAGTATCTGCGCTCCGATGCCATAGTCCCGCTCGTCGGCATGAAATCCCAGCTCGATGTTGGCATCTACCGTGTCCAGCCCCTGGTCCTGCAAAGCGTAAGCCCGCAGTTTATTCAACAGACCGATACCGCGCCCCTCCTGCTGGATATACAGCAGCACACCGCGCCCCTCCTCGGCGATCTTGTGCAGGGCGATTTCGAGCTGGCTTCCGCAGTCACACCGCAACGACTCCAGCAGGTCTCCCGTCAGACAGCTGGAGTGCACCCGCACCAGCGTGGGTTTGCCGTCGGAAACATCCCCCATTACCAGCGCCACATAGGGATTGGGGTCTACTGTGCATTCATAGGCGTGAACGGTGAAATTGCCGTAGCGGGTGGGCAGTTTGGCTACCGCCACTTTATTCACCAGCTTCTCGTAGCGACGCCGGTACCGGATGAGGTCTTCGATGGTCACCAGGCACATATTGTAGCGACGTGCCAGTTCGAGAAGCTGTGGCACGCGAGCCATCGTACCATCCTCGTGCATAATCTCGCAGATGACACCTGCCGGATACAGCCCCGCCAGCCGTGCGAGGTCCACAGCGGCTTCGGTGTGTCCGGCGCGTCGCAAAACCCCACCCTCCACAGCGCGGAGCGGAAACACATGCCCCGGCTTCTCGAAGTCCTCCGGGCGGGCGCGCGGGTCTACAAACAGACGAACGGTCTGCGCCCTGTCGTAGGCGGAGATACCTGTTGTGGTTCCGATACGGGCATCGATGGGTTCCATCATCGCGGTGCCGTGTCTGGCGGTGTACTTGCTGGTGATGGGGCCGATTCGCAGCTCGTCCAGACGCTGGCCGGTAGCGGCAAGACAAATCAATCCCCGACCATACTTCGCCATGAAGTTAATCGCTTCGGGGGTTACCTTTTCCGCTGCAATGACGAAGTCGCCCTCGTTCTCGCGGTCTTCGTCATCTACTACGATGATTATCTCCCCACGCTTCAGCCGTTCGATAGCTTCCTCAATGGGGCAAAAGTCGCTCATGGCTACCCTCCGGTGCAACCGGCTACATTAATGATACCAGCACCTTTATCTCTCACGCAACCGTTATCATGAAAACGGGGCGCGACGGAGCGCGCCCCCTCCTTGTCACCGCTTTGTGTGCTACGCAGTTGTGCTTTGCTGAGGCTGGCTTGCTCTGAAGAACTGCCAGGCCATCCAGCCCACCACCGCCAGCCCTATCACCAGCAACACCGCAAAGATAACGAACATCGCCCACTGGGGATTCACCGGCAGGGTGTTCACGTTCAGGTGCTCTCCCAGAAGCATCTGCCGAACGCGATGGCGCGTCACCGCCATCAGCGTGATGGTCAACGCGACCAGAACCGTTGCTCCTATCGCACTGCGCTGTGCCACCAGCAAAGCCAGCACCGCCAGCCCCACTGCTGCCCAGAGCACGACGGTATCTATCATGTTCATCCCCAGGAAGTTCATCATCACGCCCTGCGGCAGCTTCACCAGGAACCACAGCCCAACGGCGAACTGCAGCACCGTCGCGCCGACGAACCAGCGCAAGCCGTAGCGTGTCGCTTCCGCAGACCACTCCGCATCGCTCTTCCTGTAGCCTGCCGCCAGTAGCATGATGCCCAACCCCGTCACCGCAAACGCGGCGACCACGAAGTGCAGGTAACGCGGGATAAGCGTCGGTTCCGACCAGTTCAGGTGCAATCCCGATGCGCTGGCAGCGTACATCTGCGCCCATTTAGCCGGAGAGATGCTCAGGGTAGCGTTGTGGGTAAACAGCAGGCCAACGGCGAGAATGAACAGCGCGCTCATCCACGCGACCACGACTGCCTTCGCGCCAAGCCACTCCGGGCGGAACTGCACCAGATACAATCCGTAGTACGCCAGCAACACCAGCAGTACCACCGACAGCCAGAACCATGCCATCAGCACCGAGGCGGTGTAGAAGGCTTGACCGTACAGCACCTGCACAAACAGCAGAGGTGCAACACCGAGCGTGATGGTCAACGACATGGTAACCGGCAACGCTCTGGACAGACGCTGACTGAGCTTCGCGCAGAACTCGCTGCTCTTCGCGCGCCAGGTGCTCAACGCCAGCACCACACTGCCACCCAGTAACAGGTTCATCGCCAGCACGTGCAGGATAAACGTGAACACCAGCAGTATCTGCAGTAACCAGGCAGGAGCAGGCAGTCCTGCCGGATCAGGCGGGGGAACCACAACAGGCATTTGTTTCTACCTCCTCCCCTACGGACGCGCCGCAGTCTGCTGCGGCGGATTGTTGAGACTGTAAAGCCACTCCACCAGCGCTTTGCGTTCCTCATCGGTGCCCAGGAAGGGCGGCATGTACCCTTTCAGTTGATCCAGATTCTGTATCTGGATGTCCAGAAAGTCCTTTTTCCAGCCTTTCACTGCGAACTTGATGCCGTTGAAGCCATTGACAGTGTGACACGACTGACAGTGGAAGCGAAACACCTTTTCGCCCATCTTCAGCGGGTCACGCTTTTCCTCTTCGCTCAGCAGCGCCCACCTAGCGGAATGGAGCACGCCTTGCTCCCAGACTTTCTGTACGTCTGCGGTGCGAATGGCGTTGGAGTACATGTAGTCATAGATGATATAGGGTTTGCGCACCGCCTCGCGCACCCATTCGGTCACGCCGGTAGTAATCAACCCCAGCGCGACGATGACGAACGCGAAAGTCACATGGAACCGCCTTGGGAACAGAAACGGCCCGATCAGTGTGGCAAGGAACACGAAAGCGGAGAAGATGATGCTCGCTGCGGCGAACAACGTCACTACCGGCGCGCCGCCCATCGAAATCTCTCGCGCCTGGTCTGGGATGCGCGAGATGTACCAGATACCGCCAACCGGGATGATGGTCATGCCCACCAGCACCCATTTGGAAGCGTACTTCACCACTTTTTCGCGCAGCGATTCATCCGCCTCCGCTGAGGCAGTGATAAGGGCATACAGTCCCGCCAGCGCAATGGTCACCGCCGTGCGCACTACCAGCGAGGGCAGCATGGTGGGATTGAAGAAGGCATCCACAATAGAACGGGTCTCCGGCCACTTGCCGGTGCTGAGCATAAAGGTCAGGATGCCGTTAATCATGAACAGGCTCAACCACGCACCCGCGAAGTAAATCCAGCCTATCGTTTCGTGCGTGCGGGCGTCCAGGCGGTTCCAACCGTAGTAGTAGATGAACGCCGCCAGCAGCTCTATCACGAAGAACACCCATTCGATTGCCCATGCCCACACGAAGATGTGGATGAGCGCGGAGGTAGCCGTGGGATGTACCAGACCGATGGTCCACCAGATACCCACTCCGCTCACCGCACCGAACACCAGCACCACCAGGATGAAGAAGGTGCTGTGACGCCGCAGGTATCCTAACAGAGCGGTATCTCCCTCCCGACGTGCTTTGCGCTCAGTCAGCACCAGAAACAGCCCCGCACCAATGGCGAAGTGTGAGACAAACACGTGCAGGATGGCGATAATGCCGATGAGCATTCCGCCACCTATCAGAGGAACGTCCCAGAATGGGTACTCCATCGCTCACATCTCCTTCCCACTGAGATGGAAATCGTAATCGTTATCATTATAACATCCTCAATGCAAGCAAGTCAACCGATGGAATGTATCTTACTGGTGGTCTTGCATAATGGAATGTGAGAGGGAGGCTCCTGCCGAGCCGTAGCTTATTTTACCGAGCAGGTTGCTCTGTTCGTAATCACCCCCGCCGTGTTGGGTAAACCTCTCCCCCGGCCCCTCTCCTACAAGGAGAGGGGTGTCTCGCATCGAACGCCTCCTTCTCCAAAAAATGCCCTCAACAACCGAAAATAGAGAGTGTAAACCGCTTTAGCGAGGTGACACACACGGATGTGGGCTTTCTTTGCGTATCTCATCGCGGCAACCGCGTTCTATACGATACTGGTCATGATTGCACAGCCTGACCCATACGACTCGGAGGCATGGGAAATGCCGGACGATGTCGAGCTGCCCATGACTACCGCCGAAGAAGACGTAGAAACCTACCGCCAGGCCGCCTAAACGCCGCGCCGTCGGTAAGCGTGCAGGGACACCGCCTGCATGTACGCACCCAGCACCATCAGCGAAAGACAGGCCACAAAGCTGAGATGGAAGCCAAGCGCGCGCAGAATGGGCACCGCAACAAAAGGCGCGATGGTGCCCCGCACACCCAGTAACATGCTGTGCAACGCCTGATACTGTGCCTCTTTGCCCTCCTCCGAAAGGGTAAGGATAACGTTCAGATAAGCCAGTTCGATGCCTGCCCCGGCAACGCCCTGCGCCATTGCTGCAGGTATCAAATGCCACCACGCCCCGGAGAACAGATACACCACAGGCATCAGACACTGGATGAGGATATTCACCAGCGCAGTCCACAACGCACCGTGCCTGTCCATAAAGTGTCCCCAGTAAGCGAAGGCAATCACTGAAGAAATAGAAGCCGCGTTTGTCAGGGTGGCTACTTGCGTGTTCGTCACGTGCAGGCGGTCTACCTGATACAGCGGATAGAGAGTAAACGCCACCAGGTTGCCGAAGCCGTAGGTCATCACCGACGCAGCGAACCAGCGAAAGCCTCTGTTCCGCTTCAGGATAGCCACCGTCTGCAACCAAAAACCGAAGGCGGACACGCGCTCTTGCTCGGCTACCGGTATAAAAGACTCACGCACCGGCACGCGGCTGAAACACCATGCTCCTGCAATGCCGATAATCGCCGCCACAGAGAAAACCCATTTGAAAGGCACGCCCGAGTCCAGCAGGTGTCCCGCGATAAAGGAGACGGCAAGCAGTGCGCTATAAGCCCCCACGCGCACCAGCCCCATCGCCCTGCCCCGCTCTTCGTCAGGGTAGATGTCCTTCATCAAGGAGGTGTAGGCGGGGCCCGATATAGAGCCGATGATTTGCGCTGTGCCGATTAACAACACGAACTGCCACGCCTGGGTGACCAGAAACATCCCGAAGAACAGGGCACGGGCAAACGTCCACGAGTACACACAAAAAGGCATTTTGGACCTGCCCACCATCTGCCGCGCCCATAGAGGGGCCAGCAGACTACCGATGAAGGGCGCAGCCGTGAGCAGGCTGATTTCAAGGCGACTGGCGTGCAGGTCGGCGCGGGCAATGCGCATCACAAAGGGGAAAATCGCCCCCATGTAGATACCGCCCAGCAAACCCGCCAGTGCATCCCACCGGTACGCGGGAATAACCTGCGGAGAGAGTACCCGACCGATAATCCGCTCGCTGTTTACCTTTTCAGCCAGTCGTGAGAGCATCTTGGTTTCATTATAACATAGCCCCCCGTAAAGAACCCTGCACCCATTGCCGATAATCCATACCGGTATCTCACACAGCACTTGAGATTTACAGGTGGAACAAGGCTCTATGTTACGCGGACTGTACATTGCGGCGTCGGGAATGCTGGCACAGCAGGTGCGACATGAATCCATTGCCAACAACCTCGCCAACGCCGATACTACCGGCTACAAGGCGGATGAGGCAGTGTTTCGCACCGCTCTGAATACTGCAATCTGGCGACACCGTGATCCGACAAAAGGTTCACCAACGCCGCAGGTTGGTAAGCTTTCCTTTGGCGCAGAGGTAGACGAAGTGGTAACCGACCTGCGTCCCGGAGCGATTGCGCTCACCGGGCGTTCGCTGGACGTGGCCATCGATGGTGAGGGCTTTTTCACCATCAACACACCGCAGGGTGAGCGATACACGCGCGACGGCGCATTTCGGCAGTTGGCGGATGGCACGCTGGCGACCGCCGACGGGATGCCGGTACTGGGCATGCGAGGCATCATCCGTAGCGCAAACACCCATCTGACCATCGCGCCTAACGGTGACGTGCTGGCGAACGGACAAGTGATAGACCGCCTGCGTATTGTGCAGTTGCAGAACGCTTCCAAAGAGGGCGCAAATCGCTTTGCGGGAAACGCACAGCCTCTGCAGCAGTATAGCCTGCAGGTAGGTGCGCTGGAACGTTCCAACGTGTCTGTGGTGCAGGCAATGGTGGATATGATCGTGGCGATGCGTGCCTACGAGGCGTCGCACCGCGCGGTTCTGGCGCATGATGAAACGCTGCAGAGAGCGGTAAACGATGTCGGTAAAGTGTAACATGAGGTTTTCGGCTGGACCGTGCGTGCGCCAGGCACGGAAGCCGATGATTGCCCCTGACCGACCGAGGGGGCACAAGGGATGACCCAAAACGTACGGAGGAGGTTTGCAGAAAATGATGCGGGCGCTTTTCACATCGGCGACCGGCATGGCAGCACAGCAGTTGCATCTGGATGTTATCGCCAACAACCTGGCCAACGTCAACACCGTCGGCTTCAAGCGCAGCCGGGCGGACTTTCAGGACCTGCTCTATCAAACGCTTCGCCCTGCGGGCACTACCGCCGCCCGAGGCGCGCAGGTTCCTACCGGGTTAAGCGTTGGACTGGGCGTGCGCCCGGTTTCCACCGCCACCGTCTTCACCACTGGCACGCTGCAAAAGACCGACAACCCTACCGACATGGCGATAGAGGGCGACGGCTTCTTCAAAGTGCTTCTGCCCGACGGTACGGTGGCATATACTCGTGATGGCGCGTTCAAGCTGGACGTTCAGGGGCGGCTGGTGACCTCTGACGGCTACCCTCTGGAACCGGAAATCATCATCCCGCAGGATGCGCAGACAATCACCATCGGTAAGGACGGAACGGTATCGGTGTTACGTGCGGGGCAGACAACACCCGATGAAGTGGGACAAATCCAGCTGGCGCGCTTTGTCAACCCCAGCGGCTTACAGCATTTGGGGCAGAACCTGTACAAACCCACTGCCGCCTCCGGCGACCCGGTAGAGGGCGCGCCCGGCGAGCAAGGCTTTGGCACGGTTGCCCAGAACATGCTGGAAATGTCCAACGTGCAGATAGTGGATGAAATGGTGGCGATGATTATCGCCCAGCGTGCTTACGAAATCAGCGCGAAAGCCATCCAGACATCGGATGAGATGCTGAACATCGCCAACAACCTGAGGCGATAGAGGTGATAACCGGTGAGACTGTCTATCCTGACCATTGCGGCATGGGTGGCAACGAGCGCGTGGTGCGCTCCGCAACCGCGCATTGCGCTGCGTGACCTGAGCATCGTGAAGAACGCTCAGTTCACCCTCGGCGACGTGGCGACCTTTACAGGCGTGGATGCCCAAACGCAGGCACGGCTGGCAGGCGTCGTGCTGGGTACCTCTCCCCTGCCCGGTCTGGAGCGCGTCATGACATCGGAGCAGATTGCCACTCGCCTGCGCCAGCACGGTTTTCGCCCGGAGGCGTTTGATATCGTCACCCCACAGAAAATCGTGGTGAGGCGAGAAACGTATCTCTTCCGGGCGCAGCAAGCGATAGAGGCGGCTATCCACGAGCTGCGCGAAGCGATATCTTTGCCAGATGACGCACAGATAGTGTGCAACACACCGCCCCGCGATCTGTCACTGCCGAACGACGAGGTGCAGGTCACGGCAGGCGCCCCCCGCGCGCTGGGAGCGGGCTTGTACCTGGTTCCGGTGAAGGTAGCTTGTAGTGGAACCTCACCCATCACGCTCAACGTGTGCCTGCACGTCGTTCGGTGGCGCGAGGTGCTGGTAGCCAGGCGGGCGATACGCACCGGCGAGGCGATAGATGCCGAATCTGTGGCGGTGCAGAGAATCGCAACCGATATGGACGCCTCGGATTTGCTCACCGACCCTGCAGAGGTCATCGGCAAAATTGCTTGCCGTCCCCTCACCACCGGACAGCCGCTCAAGCGTTCAGCGGTGGACGAGCCAGCTGTCGTGCGGCGCGGGCAGAATGTGAATCTGCTGGTCAGACTGGGCGGGGCAGTAGTGGAGACGGGCGCGGTTGCCCTGCAGGACGGTAAAGTGGGCGCGCGCATCCGCGTGCAGGTCGCCGACACGCGCAAAACCCTGCTGGCTACTGTGACGGATGCGGAAACGGTCACAGTAGACGTGCACTGAGATGGAGGTATAACGATGCGAACGTTCGTGATGGGGCTAATCATCCTGTTGATTTGTGGATGCGTTCCGGCGGACTCGTTATGGAAGGACGGCAACCGCAGTCTCTACGCCGACCGGAAGGCGGTCAAAGAGGGCGATGTGTTGACGGTGCTCATCTACGAGAGCACCACCGCCTCCAGTCGCGCCGACACCAAGACCAGCAAAAGCGACTCGGCGTCCACCAAGCCGGGCGTGGGACCGCTGTTGAGCATGTTGCCTGAATGGTCGCTCAGCGGGAAGACGAACTCACAGGCTTCGGGCAGCACCACCCGCAGCGGCACGCTGGTGGGCAAAATCAGCGTGGTGGTCAAAGAGGTTCTGCCCAATGGCAACCTGAAGGTAGAAGGCACGCGCACCGTCGGAGTGAACGGTGAGAAAGAGAAAATCGTGCTGACGGGCATCGTGCGACCGGAGGACGTCTCGGCAGAAAACACCGTCCCCTCCACTGCCATCGCACAGGCGGAGATTCACTACGAGGGCAAAGGTCCGGTCGGCAACAAACAGCGAGAAGGGCTGTTGACCAAGCTGCTCAAATGGCTGTTCTAGTGAGGTGAAACAATGAGAGCCATCAGCAACATAGTGTTCTGGCTGTTCACCTGCGCTGTGCTGGCATCGGCAACGCCTGACGTGCGTCTGAAAGACATCGCGCAGGTACAGGGCGCACGAGGCAACCAGCTTATCGGCTACGGGCTGGTGGTGGGGCTGGAAGGCACAGGCGATAGCAAAGGCACTCTGTTCACCACGCAGTCGGTCGCGAACATGCTCCAACGCTTCGGTATCAGCGTGCCTGCCGGTCAGATGAAAGTGAAGAACATCGCCGCCGTGATGGTCACTGCCGACCTGCCACCCTTTGCACGGGAGGGGAGCCGAATTGATGTCACCGTTTCATCCATCGGCGACGCGCGCTCCCTGCAAGGCGGCACATTACTGCAGACCCCACTGATGGGGGCGGACGGCAACGTGTACGCGGTGGCTCAGGGACCGATTTCGGTGGGCGGATTTGGAGCATCATCCGGTGGCTCTTCTCAGCAGAAGAACCACCTGACCGTCGGGCGGATACCGGCAGGAGCGGTTGTGGAGCGTGAAGTGCCTGCCAGTGTCGTGAGGGACAACAGCGTGCTGATTACCCTCAACGCACCGGATTTTACTACCGCCGCACGGGTGGCATCCGCTATTCGGCAGAAGTTCCCGCAGACCCTGCCCCGCGCACTGGACGCCGGCACCATCAAGGTAGACCTCAGCGGAGAGGACCGCGAGGATGCGGTCACCCTTATAGCCGCCCTGCAGGAGATCACGGTACAGCCGGATACGCCGGCACGGGTAGTGATTAACGAACGCACGGGCACGGTGGTATTGGGAGGTAATGTCACGCTCAGTCCGGCAGCGGTGGCTCACGGCAACCTGACGGTACGCATCGAAGCCAAACCGCAGGTCTCTCAACCCGCACCGCTATCCGGGGGCACAACAACGACAACTACCCGGCGGGATGTGAAAGTGACGGAACAAGCAGAGCGACTGATCGCTTTGCCGGAAGCGGTGACCGTTGACCAGATAGTCAAAGCGCTGAACATGCTGGGAGTTAGCCCACGCGACCTGATGTCCATCCTGCAGGCGTTAAGGGCGGCGGGGGCACTGCACGCGGAGGTGGAGGTGCAATGATACGGGTGCAAGCACGCGAGGGGATAGACGACCAGCGATGGCGGTTACGCGAAGCCACGCGGCAGATGGAAGCGCAGTTCTTGCACCAGCTGCTGCGCGCGATGCGTCGCACCATCTCCACGGCGCAGTCCAGCTACGCTACGCAGATGTATACCGACATGATGGATGAGGCACTGGCGCAACAGTTAGCACATAGCGACCAGTTCGGTTTGGGGAAGATGCTTTATGAGAAACTCAGCCCTTACTTACAAACATCCAAGAGGGTGACTGGAGGAACCGACGATGAACAAACAGGATAGCAGCCTGTGGCGCGATCTTGTATCCAATTTGCGGGAACAGCGCAGGCACGTGCACGCGCTGATAAACCTGAGCCGAGAGCAAACACACGTGCTGGCAGCAGCGGACGTCGAACGGCTGGCGGAAATCACCCGACAGCAAGCGGAACACCTTGACGAAATAGACGTGCTGGAGCACCAGCGCAAGGAGATTGTTCGCCGCCTGGGTGAAAGTATGGGGTTGCACGCACAGCCCCCAACGCTCTCGGATTGTGCCCAGATAGCCCCTGAGCAGGTATCGCGCACGCTGAAATGGCTCCAGCGTGAGCTGGTTCAGGAGGTTCGTCGGTTGCAGACGCTGAACGAGCGCAACCGCACGCTGGTGAACCATGCTGCGGAAACGGTGAACATGTGGTTGGCTCTGGTGGTAAACGCCGCTTATAACCAGGTAAGCTACCATCCGCACGCAGACGTCGAAACGTCGATGATACTCAACGCGGAGGTATGAGAGAATGCCGTGGACGTTCTTCGGGATCGAGCTGGCGTCACGCGCTCTGCAATCGATGCAGATGGCGATGAACACCACCGGACACAATCTGGCGAACATCAATACGCCCGGCTACTCGCGCCAGCGGGTAAACCTGGTCACCACAGAACCGCAGGTGTTACAAGGCGTCAAAACGCTGTTCATGGGCAGCGGGGTGCGCGTCGAGAGCATTCAGCGTATTCGAGACACATTCCTCGATGGCAGAGTGGCTAATACCAGCAGTCAGTACTATCGGCTGAACACACTATATCAGCGCCTGACGCAGGCAGAAGATGTCTTCAGTGAACCGACAGACGCCGGTCTATCGCGCCAGATCGTCGGCTTCTTCAACGCCTTTCAAGAACTGTCCGCCAACCCAGAGAACGTCGGAATACGCGCCAGCGTGTACCAGCAGGCAGACGGCTTAGCACGCACCTTTCGGCAGCTGGCTGTGCGCCTGGATGAAATCTTCGCCGAAATGGACCAGCGGGTGCGGGCGGCGGTCAGTGAAATCAATTCTATCGCTCAGAGCATCGCCGACCTGAATGTGAAAATACGTTATAATAAGGCACTCGGCACAACACCCAACGACCTCCTGGATAAGCGAACAAACCTGATAGAGAAGCTGTCAGAATACGTCGAGGTTCGTGCAACAGAGATGCGCGACGGCACGGTGCGGCTGTCTCTGGGGGAGTTCGTCTTGGTACAAGCAGAGCGTGCCTACACTCTCCCTAGCGAAGTGGATTATGTGAACAAGCTGCTCACCGATGGTGCAGACTTACGAGCATACATTGGTGGTGGAAGTGTACGCGGACTGATGGATGCTATGCAATACATCCACTCGTACCGCGAGAGGCTGGATCGATTGGCGCGTGAGCTAATCAACTCCGTGAACACCATCCATGAGACAGGTTATGGACTAGACGGCAACACCGGTTACCGTCTGCTGGAAGGTGACGACGCGCTCAGCATTCGCATCAGCGAGGACCTCACTGATATCAATCATATTGCGGCGGGAGTTACTCCTGCACCAGGTGATGGTAACAAGGCACTGGAGATCGCACGGTTGCGCCAGCAAGCTCTTGTAAGCCTAGATAATAAAACCATCCCAGACTTCTACAGCGCATTGGTGGCAGAACTAGGGGAACATACACGGGCCGCATCCACCGGGCAGGAAAATCAGAAAATCATCCTGCAGAACCTGCAAGCCGAGCGTGAGTCCGTTTCTGGAGTAAACATGGATGAGGAAATGGCAAACCTGTTGCGCTACCAGCGCAGCTATCAAGCGTCGGCTCAGCTGGTGAGCATCATGGATGCTGCCATCGCCGATATGCTGGCAGCGTTCGTCGGACGCCGATAATAAAAGAGGGTGAGCAACGCCATGCGAGTCAGCACAGCACAGATGCTTAACGCGATGCAGCAGGCGATGGAGCGCAACTACGAACGCTACCATCTGGCGCAGCAAACGGTGGTGACCGGCAAACGCATCCAGCGACCATCTGACGACCCTTTCGGGGCATCGCTGGGCATTACCCTGCATCGTCTGCTGCAGGAAAGCGAACAGTACCAGCGCAACCTCAAAACCGCTAAGAACTTTCTCTCTATCACGGACGTAGCGCTGGAGAATCTAAACGACCTGATACGCCAGACGAAAAGCCTTGCTATTCAGGCGGCAACCGATACGCAGAACCCAGAGGGGCGCGCTGCCATCGCCCACCAGATAGCACAAATCATGGCGGAGATCGTCAGCATCGGCAATAACACCACCTACGGCGATCGCTTTATCTTTGCCGGACTTCGAACACTCACCGCCCCGTTTACCACATCGGGCGACACTCTCGTCTACCACGGTGACGAGGGAAGCCTGAATGTGGAGGTCAGCCCGGCTGTGGTGATGAGCGTCAATGTACAGGGGGGGCCACTGATTACCGGCATCTACAACGCCGTCGCGCAAGTGAAACACTACGTCGAAACGAACGACATCGATGGACTCTCGCGGGAAGGCTTGCAGGAACTGCAGAACCAGCTGGATAACCTGTTGCGTACACGCGCCGTCGTAGGAAGCAAGATCCAACAGCTGGAAATGATTCAACAACGGCTGGACAAGAGAAAGGTGGACTTCACCGAACTGCTTAGCGGGATTGAGGACGCCGATGTCGCAGACGCCGTCACCAAACTCAAAATGGCGGAGACGACCTATCAGGTAACGCTGGCAACGATGGCACGATTAGAGAATCTGAGCCTTCTGGACTTTCTACGCTGAGGAACGCAGGAATGACAACCACTTGCATCGATAGCACTCGTTTCGGTAGAATGGAGGTTGATGAGGAAGCGGTCATCACCTTCTCGGAGGGTTTATTCGGCTTCGAGCAGTACCGGCGGTTCGTGGTGCTGTGCCTGGATGAGAAAAGCCCCTTCCGCTGGCTGCAAAGCCTGGAAGAGCCGAGTTTGGCTTTTGTGGTCATCGAGCCTCGCCACTTCATGCCGGACTATGCGCCGAGTATATCGGACGCCGATGCGGAAGCACTGGGGCTAGACGCCGACACGCCCACCCTGACGTTTGTCATCGTGACCATCCCCCAGGGCAAGCCGGAGCAGATGACCGCCAACCTGATGGGACCCATCATTATCAATGCCATAACGCGCAGGGCACGCCAGGTGATTGTGGAGGACGACTGCTACTCCACCAAACACAGTATCCTGCAAGAGCTGATGAAAAGGCAACCCGATGCCAGGGAGGGCACTGATGCTGGTACTCACGCGCAAAGTGAATCAGAGCATCGTAATCGGTGATGAAATTGAGGTAGTGGTGCTTGAGGTGCGAGGTGAACAGGTTCGCATCGGCGTACGAGCGCCCAGAACGATCGCTGTGCACCGCAAAGAAATCTACGAGCAGATACGCCAGGAGAACCTGAATGCCGCCTCCGTCTCTACCGACGACCTTGCCAGCCTGCAGGCGCGACTGGCGAAAGAGGGCACATCCTGAAGACATGGCTCGGGGGTGGATGTCGTTGTCCCGCAAGACGCTAGCAGCCATCCTATCGGTTATTTCTAATAGCACGCTGGTGATGTTCAAACTACTGGTGGGCTTTCTATCGGGGTCTGTGAGTATCATCGCGGAAGGCATCCACTCGGCAAACGACCTGATTGCTTCGCTGATTGCGCTCGTTTCGGTTCGCATTGCCGATCGCCCTCCGGATAGAGAACACCCCTACGGACACGGTAAAGCAGAAAACATCTCCGCAGCCGCCGAAGCGATATTGATTGTGGGGGCTGCAATGTGGATTGTCGCTGAGGCAATACAGAAAATACTTCACCCCAAACCGGTGGAGCACCTCGGCTGGGGCACTGTGGTGATGGCAACGTCGGTATTGGTTAATGTGCTGGTATCACGCTACCTGTTCCGCGTAGCGCATGAGGAAGACTCCCCCGCCCTGGAGGCAGATGCCCACCACCTGGCAACGGATGTGTATACCTCGCTGGGAGTACTCGTCGGCCTAACTGTGACCTGGTTAACCGGCTGGCACGTGATAGACCCACTGATGGCTATCGGAGTGGCGGCGCTGATATTGCGCATTGGGTTGAGCTTGACCGTGAAATCCCTACATCACTTAATGGACGCCCAGCTGCCAGTGGCTGAGGTATCGCGCATTGAGGGCATCCTGAACGGTGACACACGCATCCATTCATGGCATAACCTGCGCACGCGCAAATCCGGCAGCATACGTCACATCGATCTACACATCGTCTTTCGCAACGACGCCACCCTGCTGGAGGCACATCAGGTAGCGGACGAGCTGGAGAAGCGCATCGCAGAGGAACTCGCTCCCGCCCATGTGGTGATCCACGTAGACCCATACGACCCGGCAAAGGTGAAGCAGAAGGATGCCGGTTGTTGCTGAAATAACGCTTGGGTAGGAACACTTTTCATGGAATGTCACGTATATGGATATGCTAGTGGCTCTCGGGTCTGACAGACGCAGGGCAATTTGAGAAGAATCCCACAAGACGAGCCGGAAAAACCTTGACAGGATATAGCAGTTGTGATATATATAGAGTGGCTAAATAAATAGCCGGTTCTCAAGGATACGTAAGAATGTAGTTACATGTAGAGAAAAATATACTTGAAATTTGTGACAATGATGGTAAAATCATGAATCCTTTTCGCACCGAAAGGTGTCTAATATAAAAGGCTGCACGGAAAACGTGAAATGGCGCACGAATGCCCGATTACCGGGCATGGTCACCGAGGGAGGGAAAACAGAGTGAGTCGGCGAAACAGCACACGCAAAATGAGAAACGCACCACCGGTAGCAGATGAGCCGTTGGAGGACGAGCACCTGGAATCGGCAGAGATGGAGAACGAGGTGATCGATGTCCTGCTGGACGAGGATATGCTTGTTGCCGAGCCGGTCGTCTCCGAACTGCACGAGGAAGGGTTGCTGCAGGAAGACCTTGAGGGCGAAGTGCACGAGCGCGACGAGGACATCCAGATGTGGATGCGTCAGGCACGCAAGGCACGCCTGCTGACCCCCGAAGAGGAGATAGAGCTGGCACAGCGCGTGGCAGAGGGCGATGAAGAAGCGAAAACGCGCCTGATAGAGAGCAACCTGCGTCTGGTGGTTTCCATTGCCAAGCGGTACGCCTCGCGCGGTATCGCCCTGCCTGACCTCATCCAGGAGGGCAACCTGGGGCTTATTCGCGCGGTAGAGAAGTTCGACTGGCGACGCGGGTACCGCTTCAGCACATACGCCACATGGTGGATCCGCCGTGCCATCGCACGCGCCATCATTAACCAGGGACGCACCATTCGCATCCCGGTATACGTGGCAGAGATTATCCAGAAGGTGGTGAAGGTAAGCAACCTGCTTCGGCAGGAGCTGCAGCGTGACCCCACCACCGAGGAGGTCGCTCGCGCGCTGAAGATGTCGCCTCGTCGGGTGGAAGAGGTGATGCGCGTCGCGTTGGAGCCGGTCTCGCTGGAGACGCCCGTGGGCGAAAAGGACAGCTCTACCATCGGCGATTTCGTGGAAGCAGAGAACACCCCCCACCCTACCGACGTGACCGATGCGATGATCCGGCGCGAGCAGATTGAAGCCGTCCTGAGCAAGCTCACCGACCGCGAGGCGGAAGTAGTGCGGATGCGGTACGGACTGATTGACGGCTACGCCCGCACGTTGGAAGAGGTCGGACAGGAGCTGGGTGTGACGCGCGAGCGGGTGCGCCAGATCGAGCTGCGCGCCATCAAGAAGCTGCGCCAGATTGGTCCGCAGGAACTGGCGAAGATGTAACGTGCCCTTCTCCGGCGCAGCCGGTTTACATAAACGGACGACGGCAGGGGACACCCCTGCCGTCGTTTGACAAAACGCATTTCGTGTGGCAGCAAATGCACTACTTGAAACCTCTGCGTGAGTTCAGCACGAAGATGTTCCACATCCACGCCAAAAACGCTCGCGTCAGGACGGGCGAGGATTGAAACACCGCACATACAGGTGAAAGCAGCGGGAGGCATTCGCACGCTGGATGCCCTGCTTGAGGTGCGAGCAATCGGTGTCACCCGGATAGGGACAACGCGCACGGAGAGATACTGGAGGAATGCAAAAAACAACTGGGCGTGGTATAAAAATGGAGCGGGGGACGGGAATCGAACCCGCACCGCCAGCTTGGAAGGCTGGAGCTCTGCCATTGAGCTACAAATACTACATGTCGCCCCCTGTACCCGTAAACACCACAAGATCTTGGTACCCGTGACTGACAAAATGTCGGACGGCTGGCGCTCCGAACAGGGGGCTTGACGCGTGTCTGCAGTGGGTGCTATACTGCCTACGCGTTCAGCAACCACCCTGCTGGACGCCACGCCTGCGGGTGCTCGACACACCGCGCAGGCTTTCTTATTGTAGCACGTCCACGCAGGGGGCGAAACTGCACACAAACACACGCAGACGCGTCTACAGCTGCAACCTGAGCTGTGCAGCGTCTTGCCTGTGCCACAGATTCAACGGCAGAGCAATTTGCTCACCATACCCGCGCCGGATGCGTACCCCTTTCTGCCACAGCGTGCTCAGGGGTGCCGTGTAGGTGATGCCGGTCTCCACGTCGTATACTTCTACCAGCGTCACGCCTTGCTCATGAGCACGCTCCAGCAAGCTGCGCTCAAACGCCCACGCTGGCGGCTTTCTGAGCAGGTGCACGCTCCCCTTCGCGTGGCGAACCAGACGCCAGCCGTCAAGGTAGCAGCCACTGTGCTTGCCGTTCGGCAGGTAAAGCGGTGTCGTCTGAATCATCTGGCTATGTCTCCTTTCTGTTTTGGGGTGCAGGCGGTGGCAGCCACCTACACCCCTGTTTTTGTGTGTTAGTCTTCGTCTTCGAACGGGTCGTAGCCGTCAACCGGTAGCAAATCCTGCACGCGCGAGTAGACGGTGCCGTTCGGGGACTGCTGCAGCACCACCTGCGCCAGACACTCGCGCCCTACCAGCTCGCGGGTGTCCAGCCGAGTGGGGGCTTCGCCAAGCAGGGCACGCGCCCAGCGGTAGAGTTTACCGTTGGTGCTGGTGGACGGGTTGCACCACGCCCTGAGACGGCGTCCGGCGTGCTTGCCGTCCGACACTTCCAGCGTGAACTGCAGCTGCTCGCCGTACTGTCCGCTCTTGGGTTCTACCGCCACCACACGGGCTGGGTAGCTGCCGGTGGGCAGTGGGGTGTGTTCGGTGAACTCCACAATCATTGTGCGTGTTCCTCCTTTTCGGTTTTGTAGGCTTGCGATGTTTGCGTAGGTGTGCGCCAGCGGGTTGTGTGCGCTGGGCACGCGTTCAATGCTCCAGTGTTCAAACTGCTCCAGCAGGCTTTGTGCTTCGTCACGCAGGCGGCGCAGGTGCTCGTGGTGGCACTGCCAGCCTTGCACCAGCTGCCCGTAAACCAGTGCGCTGTCAAGGTAGACTTCCACGCTGGTGGCACCCATCCGCAGACACTCCTGCAGTCCGCGCACGAGCGCGATGTATTCGGCTTCGTTGCAGGTAGCCGGTGTGTCCAGCGGTTCACCCCAGCGTTTCAACGGCAGTCCGCTGTCGGCGTCGGCAACCACCACACCGATGCCCGCGCGTCCACCATACCGCACGCTGGCGTCGCAATACAAAACCGCTTTCACGGGTCGTCACCAGATGTCGCGAAATGTCGCGCTCCACCGCAACCGACACAGCGCGAGCTACCATCGGGCTGGGGTTCATAGAGCGTTAGACAGTCGCAGTGCTCACACCACGCGGCAGTGCCGATGCTGAGCTCAATCACGTCGTGCCGGTAGTCGGGGACGTCCACAGGCCTGACGTTTCTGACGTTTCTGACGTTATTTCCAGAAACTTCTCCAAAATCTGCTTCGCGAGGGGACTTTTCCGTAGAAACGTCAGACATGTCAGAAACGTCAGTACGCGCGTGTGTTTTGAGCCGGATTCCCCTGCGCAGCCGCTGTTTTCCATCGCCACTACGCGCTGTGGCGATTCCGCGTTTCGTGAGCCGTCTACCGAAGGCTTTTTCGTTCAGCAGTTCTGCTTCGTTCTCCCCCTGCTCCAGTGCCCACGCGCGGTATGCTTCGTAGAGCTCCTGCGTGGGGGTCGTGGCGCGGGGGTCAAACTCGCAGCATTCGCTCAAGAAGCCTTCAAGCACGTCCTGCTCGGAGCGGTAGGCACGGGTTGCTTCAACCACCGCCGCCGGCTCCTGTAGCCCGTGTGTCCAGTATTGGCGTAGTCCGTTCACCAGCCACGTGAAGATGCCGTCTGCTTCGCGTTCCAGTTTATAGCGCAGTTCTGGGTCACGCTTGCCTTCGGGGATGGTCACGGTAAAGGGTACGAGCCGGAGCCTGCGCCACGTGCCTTCCGTGTGTTCGGTGACGAGCGGTTTGGTATTCACCGCAACGAAAGGCGTCAACCCCAGCCGTACTTCCCTGTAGTTCTCATATAGCGCACGCACCTGCATAACATTGCCGCTCGTGATGTCTTTCACCGCAACCACGCTCAGGGTCACGTCGTCCGACA
This sequence comes from Armatimonadota bacterium, assembly GCA_049969495.1. Classification (GTDB taxonomy): domain Bacteria; phylum Armatimonadota; class HRBIN16; order HRBIN16; family HRBIN16; genus HRBIN16. Next base: position 16,313 of record JBMFOT010000003.1, on the reverse strand, counting down.
GCTCCTCCAGCGTGGTGAGCCGCAGCCCCACCAGCGCGGCGTAGGCGGTGCGCTGTGCGTCCTGCTGGTGCTTGCGTGCAAGCAGCGCGTCTCGTGGTATACTACCGCCATATGAGCCGAACACGTGGCGCAGCGCGTGTAGGAATGTGCTCTTGCCGTTCGCGCCAGTGCCATGCAGAATGAAGAGCAGGTGGTGCCTGTTTTCGCCGATGAGTGCCATCCCGCAGGCGCGTTGTACGAAGCCAATCAGGTCGGCGTCACCGGCAAAGATTTCCCCCAGAAACTGTCCCCACTGGGGTGCGGTGGCGGTGGGGTCGTACGACGCGTTCACCACCCGCGTGCACAGAGCATCTGGGTGGTGGGGGTGCAACTCCAATGTGCGCAGGTCGAGTATGCCGTTTAGGCAGTTCAACACGTAGGGGTCGGCGTCAAACTCGCCTGCATGTGTTAAGAAGCCGTCATAACCGCGCAGTAACTCCACCGCGTCCGCCACGTGGTCGGTGGTGAACAAATCAAGCAACCTTTTAGTCCACTTCTCTGCATCCGTGTGCGTTGCCGCGTTCGCCACCCGTTCGCTGTAGAACCGGCGCAGCTCTTCGGTTGCGGTTGCCACCACCGACTCCTGTGGGGTGCGCTGCCACACGATGTCAGTCCACCGAAGCCATGTCTTCCACTCTGGGCACCAGCGAAACCGTCCAGCGAACAGCTCGCGCAGATGCATCATGTGGCGGTAGGTTTTTTCAGGCTCAATCTCAATCTCGTTGTGCCCGTTGCCGCCGTTCTTTGTTGGGTGGTAAAAATCGCTTTTACCGTTCCGCGCCGCCTGTAGTGTGAGTCTCCGGTAGTCCGGTCTCGTGCGCCACTTCTCGCGCTGTCCACGCGCCGACTGGGTGAAGAGCCGCTCTACGTGTTCTGTGTCCCCACCGGTCCAGAAGAGCAACATGGACGCCAGCGCAAGATCTGCTTCTGAATCACTGGGGTAGCCCGCGCTGTCGCCTTCCCAGAGAAGCCGAAACTTTTCGCCGTCCTTCGCGTTCATGGCGCGTCGGATGAGCTCGGCATCCGAAAGATTCAAAACAGGGGCGTTTGCCGACACACCAGCAGCGGGTGTGGTCGCACCGAACACACGCTCGTAGAGCGCATCGATCGCAAACTGCCGGTGTTCGATGGTGTCGGGCGTCCCATCCAGATGGTTGCCGGTGACGGTGATGAAACGTTTGCCCGCATAACACTCAATGTTTCCCTTTCGGCGTCCATCCTGTGGCAGCTTACCGTAACAGAGCACCCGCAAGCCTTCACCGGACGGCGTTACTTCGGTATAACTGTCAAGCTCGCGCACCATCTCCACAACTGTTGCGTCCCACGAGCCATCCGGCAGGCGGCAGTGGTCAAAGTCCCAAGCCACCAGCCCCAAATCGGGGGTGAGCACCAGCCCGATGCCGTCTGCCAGCCCCCACTCCACCACGCGCAGGGCAGTGTAAAAGTCAGCCCACGTGTCGGGTTCAACCACGCTGGCGTTCATGCTGGGGTGGCGCGGCTGTTTGGGCACCTTTGTGCGCCGGCTGTTGCGTTGCTCGTAATTCCACACTACCCAGTTCGGTAGGCTAATCAACTCAGTCGGGATTGCTGTCGCCGCCACCATCGCCAGCCACCCCCTTGCTTCGCTTCGCCAGCCACGCGTCGCGTTGCGCCTTGTAAGCAAGGACGTCCGGTAGCCGGTACACCCAACCGGTGCGCACGCGCGTTGCGGCAATCTTGCCAGTCGCTCGCAGCCATGCCACGCGCTGCCGACTCACGCCCAGCAATTCGGCAACCTGTCCTGAACTCAGCAGTTTGCTCACGTGTCACCTCCAGAAAAACGAAAAAGGCGAGCGACGTCCTGTCGCTCGCCTGTCATTGCTGACCCAGCGCATCTGTGTGCATTATACCACAACAATTTCTTGCTGTCAAGGGGGCGAAGGGCATTTGGGGGCAGCAGCTACAATCATATTATACAATGAAAGTGCTCGTTTGCTACCGCCTACCCATGAGCTGCCGGACTGGTGACGTTCGGGCGTGCGCTTCTTTCAAGTCTTGCTCCACCAGCGCAAGGTATTGCTGCAGCACCTTGAGATCGCTGTGTCCCATGAGCAGGCGCAGGTGCTCCAAGTCAATACCCGCCCGCAGGCTCCACGTGGCGAACGTTCGGCGCAGCTGGTGTGGCCCGACGGTTAACCCAGCCCGCTTGCCGACACGGCGTACCGCCAGTTTCAGCCCGTGCAGGGTGAGCGCACCGTACGCACCCCACCACAGGGGGGCGTCAGGGTGAAGATTCAACCGCTTCAGGTACCGTTGCAGAGCGAGCCTTACTTCTGCGTCCAGCACCACCACACGCTGCTTGCCACCCTTGCCACGCACCACCACCACGTCGTTCTGCACGTCGGCAACCTTCAGCGCGTGCGCTTCGTGGATGCGCAGCCCTGTGTCCAGCAGCAGCAGAATCAGTGCCCTGTCCCGAAGATTCAGCCAGTCGTTGCCTTTGCACGCCGCGAGCAGACGCTGTACTTCGTCTGGCGTCAAGGCGCGTTTGAGCACCTGTTCGCGCTTCGGGGGTTGAATCTTCGCAAAGGGGTTGTGTTCGGTTAGTCCTTCGCGCAGGCACCAGTTCCAGAAGGCTTTGGGGTTGCGAAAGCTGTTGTGCAGGGTGTGACTGCTGACGCCTTGCTGCTGGCGGTGGAGTAGCCAGCGGCGGATGTGTTGGGGCTCGACGTGCTCCAGCGTCCGGCAGCCCTGCTCGTGCAAGAACAGCAGAAAGGGGGTAACGCATTCGCGGTAGTTCTGCACGGTGCGCAGGCTACAGTTTCGTGCCTGCAGTGATTCGAGCCAGAGCTCCATCACGTGTAACAGCGCGTTTTTGTCACACACGCGAAGGCTGGGAGTCTGCATGGTAAATCCTCCTTTTGGGGGCACCACAAGATGTAGTGGTCGAACGGGGTAAAAGGGGTTTCTGCGCACAACATGTAGTAGCTTTGGAGCGGGGGACGGGAATCGAACCCGCACCGCCAGCTTGGAAGGCTGGAGCTCTGCCATTGAGCTACCCCCGCGCCCGCTGGTCGGGGTGACTGGACTCGAACCAGCGACCTCCTGGTCCCAAACCAGGCGCTCTACCAACCTGAGCTACACCCCGATCTCGCGCTATTATTATAGTCTAAAAGCGGGCGCACGTCAAGTCATCCGAAGGATGGTGGGGAGGCTTCTTCGCCATTCTGGAGGGCGAACCTCCCGGTGAGCCGAACATCACACACCCCAGCGGCTCGGACAGAGCCTCGCCCTCCAACTGGCAGAATCATGCTTGACGCTTTACTATGCGCAGGAGGACTTTACGTCCCACCGGCAACCACAAATATCCACCTGCCCGATAACTCCGGAGACACGTCGATAATCACCTGACCCCCTTCACGACGGAAAGGCACTTCGCTTCCTTTGCTGCCGGGCGTTGCCCCCTGAAGGAACAACCGAAACTCTTTGGGGAACAACCTTTCAGAGAGCGTCAGCCGCGCGGCACCATGCACCTGTATCTCCATCACCGCTCCGTCGGGAACTCGTCGTTCCGGGGCAACCGGCGCCCATGCCACCAGTGCAACAGGGGTGTCGCCTATTCGCTCGGCGAACCGGTAGTGCGTACCGTCTATTTCTATCTCCGTGCTATCCGAACCACAGAAGGCAACCAGCTCGCCCCGCTCATCTGTGCGGAAACTGACTGTGCCTCTTCCGTTGTAGGTCACGCGGTGACCGTTCACAGGCATATCCTTCACCACCACGCGCTCCGAGGGAAGCCTGAGCCTCTGCAGCACGCGCTCGTCCTCCTGTCGGTTTCGCGCGAAGCCGCCACTCCAGTCTTCCACAATATCGCGCGTATGGGGAGCAATAGAGACCGCGCCGTTGGGGAAACGGGTGACCAGATACTGCCCTGTGCGCGAGAGGTGTTCGGTGTTGTCGTTCACGCCGGGCAATTTGCCCGTTGGCGGATAGGCACCGAGCGCGCTCAACACCTCAAACCAGTTGCGAGCGTCATACCCCAGACTGCGCGACTGGTCGTCACGCGGGCGATAGCCGAGAAAGGCGACAATACCGCCGCCGGCGGTACGCCGTAGCGTGCCCACTATCCTCTCCCCCACCTGTGCGACGACCTCTGTGCCCTGCTCCACCTCTACAGGGTAGATATGGTCTACCAGAAGGTCGGTCAGGATAGTTTGCGGCGTCACGTCCTTCAGCGTTCCGGTAAAGGTCACCACCCGTCCGGGCGCGGCGATGCCTTCGTTCTGCCCGGGCGTATAGCGCACGCCGAATATCTGCTGCCACAGCGGAAGCGCAGGCTCGCCTTCGGCGGTAAGTACCGGCGGCGGTCCCGACCATATCACCCGACCGCCTGCTTCCGCCATTTTGTGCATCAGCTCCAGCGTCCTGCGCGAGGGGAAAGGCTCAAACAGTGCAACCAACGTGGTGAACCGGTAGTCGCCGATACGAATCGCTCCACCTTCCAGCTTGCCTTGCTCCAGCAGCTTCCACTGTGTGATATAGTTGGCATAGCCGTACTGTGTCATCCAGCTGCCGAACCGCTCTTCCACCGCCACAAGGTCCAGCGGGTACAGCATCAGCACCTCCACCGCACGGTGCTGCATTCCCTGCACGCGCCCGTGAACCCCTCCGGCGGTTCCGTAAGCACATTGGAGCCACCAGTGCCTCTGGCTGATTTCCTGCGGCGAACCCCAGTGCGCCGCGTAGGAATAAGGCACTTCGTTGAGGATACCGGTGGAACACCCCAGCGCAAGCCCGTAGTAGTTTCTGTCCAGCCAGCCACCCTCCGAGTGGTCGTTGCCGTTACCGGTTAAGAAATCGCCCCAGCGGAAGTAATCGTAACATGCGGACGCCGCCTGATGCACCGTCACCGACCACACGAAGTTGGGGGTGTACTCGTACTTGTGGCGGTTCATGTTCTCCTGCCCCACGTTCCAGTAGTCCACCGTAGGGCTTTCCGCCCAGGTGGCATGGGCACGGGCTTCGAGCTGGTGTCCCATCCGTTGTTCTGCATAACGCTTGGCGGCGACGAACAGGTCTACCACGCCGTCCTGCAACAGGCGGTAGTAGCGCGCGCGGAAGAGAGCGGTTTCACGGATGGCTTCGGGTGTTGCCCCGAAAACATGCATTATCGGCTGGCGTGCGCTCAGGTCGTTCGCGAAATCCTCCTGTGCGTATACAAAGTACACAAGATATTTGGCGAAATCGCGATACCGTTCCCCATACAGCTGGGCGTAGCGGCGTGCGAGGTTGTCGGTGACGTAGCGCATGGCAAACTCGCCGTGCTCGTGGTGATTGAAGTACGCCCAGTCCTGCTGGATGTGCATTTCGTCGGAGTAGAGCGCGTTCAGTTTCACACCTGCGTCCGCGTATTTATCCACCAGCGACTGCAGGAACGGCAACGCCTTATCGCTGAAGTAGTCCATCTCGGGCGTGCGATACGTCTGCACCACCAGCACGCGGTTCAGGTCACCAATATCGATTCGCCCCTCGCCGTACACGCGGATACGTTCGGCGGTAAAGTCCCCTGCCCGCGCTTGAACGCCGGGGAACGTCTCCACCTTTGCTACCTCGCTAATTTCCACGATATCGTTGGGGTCTACCACGCGATAGGGCGTACCGGGTATCTGGCGTTCCCGAAAGGCAAAGACCCGCACGCCGGCATCATCCAGTTCTATCACGCCTTTGTTATTCGCCCAGCGTTTATGTCGCCAGAGCTGCACGCTGAAGGCGCCCGTCTTCGGGTCGCGCAAGCCCTTGCGGTACTGCATCCATACGCCGCATTCGCCCGTGCGGGCGCGGTAGGCCGGTCCGACCTCCAGTGGCGACAACAGGCTGAGCTCCAACCCCAGACCATATCCCTGTGCGAACTTCGCGATATTTGCGATGCGCTGCACGTACTCGTCCATGTCGGGCGTGTAGCGGCGCGGTCCCGCCTGCCCGGGGCGGTACTGGCTGAAGAAATGGTCGAAGGCGATGATGAGCGTGCGATGCCCTGCCGCCTTCGCCCGTTCGCATACCTGGCGCAGGCTGGCTTCATGCTTCTCGAAGGTCAGACTGAGATTCAGCACCCTGTCGGGGTCGGAAAGCATTTCCAGCTCCTGGTCGCTAACCAGGATGATGGCGGATTTGCCGATTTCAAACCCATACGCGCCCGGATAGCTCACCAGCTCCGCACGGTAGATGTTCTCAGGGACTTTGGTATTCATGGTGGTATCCTCCACTTTGGCGATTGCGGGAACGATGAGGCACGCCAACGTTGCCGTTGCCAGTATCCAGAGCACCGGATGTTGGACGGAATCTTTTCTCATCAGTAGTTTGACCATGTGCATCTCATCGGCGAGCGATAGTGAAGCCATCCCCCCTCCCTAAAGCAGGAGATTGCTTCGCCGCTGCGTGCTCGCAATGACACAAGGGCTCGAACGAACTATCCCCCACAGCAATGGACAGGCTGTTACCGCATCGGCTTCACGTTCACCTGGGGAAGCACCTCGCGCAGGTGTTTTGCCCAGATCTCAGCCAGCTTCAGCGGAGTGGTCTTGTTGTATTCCGCGTGTTTCTTGTCCACCGTCACCAGCAGGTTCTCTTTCACGTAGATCGCCGCCTCACCACCTGCAATCGGCTTGACCACGATGTCCGACGGCTGAATATCGGGGTCCTGCAAGATGGTTCTCAGCCGCATGGTAATCGCATCCGCCCGCTGTTGGGGAGTCATCCCACCCGCGCTAAAGCGAATGCGCAGGATGAGTTCACCCCCGACGGTTACCTCACCGGGTGGCTCCTGTTGTGCCAGACAGAGAGAGATTGCTGCGAACAGCAATGCAACAGCAACACTTAGCCTCTTTTTCATCGCAGTACCTCCGTTTGTCGTCTATACCATGCCCATCGCATGGTAGCCGCTGTCCACATACAACACTTCACCGGTCACTCCTCGCGCGAGGTCGCTGAGCAGGAAAAGCGCGGCATCCGCCACCTCTTCCGCTTCGGTATTGCGTCGCAGAGGAGCCACCTCGCGCACCCGCTGCAGCATGGTGGTGAATCCCGCGATGGCACGCGCTGCGAGGGTACTAATCGGTCCCGCCGAAATCGCGTTCACCCGGATGCCCTGCGGACCCAGGTCGGAAGCGAGGTAGCGCACGCTTGCCTCCAGCGCCGCTTTGGCGACGCCCATCACGTTGTAGTTGGGCACCACGCGCTCGCTACCGATGTAAGTCAGCGTCACGATGCTGCTACCTTCTCGCATCAACGGCTCCAGTGTCTTGCACAGTGCAACCAGCGAGAAGACGCTTACGTCCATCGCGATTCGGAACCCCTCGCGTGAGGTATCCACGTACCGCCCCGAGAGCTCCTCTTTTTTCGCAAACGCCACGCTGTGCACTAGAATGTCCAGCCTGCCCCAGCGTGTTTGCAGCTCCTGTGCCAGGTTCGCCACCTGGCCATCATCCGATACGTCGCACGGCAGGAGCAATGTTCCTGGCAGGCTCTCCGCCAGCGGGCGCACGTTCTTCTCCAGTCGCTCGTTTTGATATGTTAACGCGAGGTTTGCCCCTTCCTGCGCCAGGCGACGGGCAATCGCCCAGGCGATACTGCGCTCACTGGCAACTCCCAGCACCAGAGCGTTCTTACCTTCTACCAAACCCGACATGGGATAACTGACCTCCACTTCTGTGTTGACACGTGCTCTTTGTTCGATGGGAGCAGGATGTCTCCCTGCATGAGGGAAAGCGATGGCGTGCATAAATGCTCTCGAAAAGCGCGGTGTTTTCACAGCTAAAGTCTTTTCTTCGTTTCAGACACTTGACAACGGGGGGGTAGAAGTATAATGATGACAGAAAAACCACGTGAGAGGCAAACTGTTCAGGCTGGGCAAAGGCTGGAGGTATCGGTTGATGTTCCCCCGCTTGCGGGGGCGGGCGGGGCGAAGGGTTTGGTTTGTAAGCGAGCGGCTTTAGCCGCGAACACTACCCAGCCGAGCCGAACCACTACGCGGCGCGGTCTTCCATACTGCCGGGCGAGGCGTTTGCGTAGTAGCGTTGTAACATGTCGCGAGTGCGATGGTGGTGCGCCAGCTCTGCCTGTAAGGCGGACATGCACTCCTCCATCATCCGCTGCAACTGCTGGTTGATGTGCCACAGCTCCTGCACAAACGCCAGCGCCTCAGGGGGGAGCTGTGCCGGAGGACACTGCCACAGCGATTCCAGAATCTGTTCTTTTTCCAGCGTGACCTGATGCAGGGTGTCCCAATCCTGCTGGCGAATGGCGCTCTCCTGCAGAGCGCAAAGCACCCTGATGCGCTCGCCGTGCTTTGCCAGCCATTTCTGCCAGTAGCCGTCCTCTTCAGGCAGCATGGAGCACCTCCGCTCCTGACGCTACTACGGTGCTGGACGGCTCTCGCACAGCGATTTCCACCTGCGCCCACGCTTCGCGCAGGCTCTCCAGCATTTCGCGCACCTTCTGCACCTTATCCACATCGTCCTGCAGGTTCGCCAGCACCAGCTGCTCATGCATGAACTGGTACAGCGCCATCAGGTTCGCCGCGATGTCCCCGCCTGCTTCCATGTCCAGCGAACTTGCCAGCTCTGTAATGATACGCTGTGCACGGACGAGGTAGTGGTTTTGCTTCTCGCGGTCGCCTTGTTGCATGGCAGTTTGTCCCTGCCTGAGAAAACGGATAGCCCCATCGTACAGCATCACCACCAGCCTGGCAGGCGAAGCGGTATCCACCTGCGTACGCTGATACACATCATACGGGCTTGTCAACGCCATAGTTGCTTTACCCTCTCTCTATGCGCCCAGATTGCTCAGTAAGCTAGGTTGTCCCATGATAGCCGTAAGCCGTTGCGCCTCACTGCGCATTTTGTTCAAAGCGGTTTCCATCCGTGTGAACTGAGCACGCAGGTCCTGCGCCCTGCGCTGCATCGCCTCGTCAAACGCCGAGATGCGTTGCTTAATCTCGTCCATCTGCTGCTGTATCGTTTTGGTCTCCTCTGTCAAGGCGCCGTTAATCGAATCGGTAAACCGCTGTATCATCTGGAAAATCTGGTCGGCGATGCCGCGCGTGACCGTCACCGTGCCGATAACACCCGTCGTGGTGGCGGTGACCCGTATCTGCAATCCATCGGTAGTGGCGTTGCCGGAGTTGCCCGTCAGAAACTGCCCATCGCCGGTGGCGGGTTCGCCGTTGATGGTACCTGCTACGTCCTGTCCCTGAGCGGAGACAGTAGTATTGCCGATACCGCTGTTATTGTTCGCAGCAGCCTGGTCGCTGACGACGGTAAACGCCGCTTTGGAACCGTACTGCTTCGAGGTCAATACCAGCCGCCCACTGCCATCCTTGGATGCCACCAGGTAGCGCGACAGGGTCGCATCGGCGTTAATCTGGGCGATGGTATCATCGATGGTGTTGCCGGCGTTCAGGGTGATAGAGTACTCCCTGTTGCCAAACAACGTGCCGTTGAAGGTTAGCCTTTCCGTCGTGGTACTGGCTTGGGTTTGCGCTACCGATGCCATCGCCTGCGCCTGCGTCGCCGCCTGGGTGATGTTTACCGTTAACGGTACGCCGGTGGCTTTGGTCTTGCTGGTGGCTATCACGTAGGTTAGACGCGGGTCGCTGGTAGAACCCATCACACGGAACAGCCTCTCTACATCGCCAAGCCGGTTATTGAGCGCGTTATCCAGATCCGACTCCTTCAGCACCAGCTTGCCCGAACCCGTAGGGTCCAGAGTAATGCCTACCTGGGCAAGCATACTCATGTCGGACGGCGCGCCCGCTACCGTATCGGACACAAGTGCCATCAAATCCGCTGTGAGCGCGTTGACGGTAGCGTTCCCGAATAACGGTCCTGTCTCATAGGTCTCGGTGTCAAAGTAGTCATATTTCTTAATCAGGTCTATGGTGTCGTTATACGCCTGAACAAGCCCCTTGATAGCCTCTTTGATACTCCCCGTATCGCGGGTAATGGTGATGGTGGTTTTCTTCGGGTTGGTCGCATCCGCATCTAACAGCGTGATGGTTGCGCCCTGAATAACGTTCGTCAATGTGTTGCTACTGCTGGTCAGGCTCATGTTGTCGATCTTAAACTGCGCATCCTTCGCCTGCACCAGTTCGTTGCCATAACCCGCCTTCAGAATGCCCAGTGTCTCCAGAATGTGTTTGTCGTCGGTAAACGTGGGTGTACTGGCACCGGTAATTTGCAGGCGGTAGCGCGTGGTGCCGTTCTCGCTAACTGTCACCACCGAAGCGGTAACCCCTGCCCCAGCATTGTTGATTTTGGTGACAAGGGAGTTCAGCGAATCCGTGCTGAGGTCAATGGCGATATTCACCCCGTTAATCTGGACGGTTCCCGACGGTGCGCCGTTCAGGTTCAACAGCGTGCCAACGGCGGTGCTGGTATCGGCGAATTTATCGGACTGCGCGCCGTTGGTGACGGGGTTCTTCATGCTGACCGTTCCCGTCACCAGCCCCAGTGACTGCAGAACATTGTCGCTTCCCAGGTCATTGAGGCTAATCGCGTTGACCGCGCCGGAGTTCTGCGCGGTGAGAACCAGATAGTACTCGCTACTACTCACGCTGAGCACCGAGGCGGTGACACCCGCTTTGGCATCGTTGATGCGGGCAGCGATATCGCGCAGGTTATCACTGGACACTACAGTCACCTGCTTACCGTTCACGATAAAAGAGCCGCTCAGCCCCAGCGCGTTATCGGCGGAAGATTGTGCGGCAGTGCCGATTTTGTGGTTGGTGGCGAGCTGGGAGACTTCCAGCAGATAGGTGCCCGGAATGGCGTCGGCGGTAGCGGTGACGCGCGCTACGCTTTCCGCGCTGCTGGTTGCGGAGGCGACCTTGAACGCGGTTTGCATGGTTACTCGCGAAATAGCCGATTGGAAACCCAGCAGTTGCGTCTGCAGCGCCTGTAAGCCGCTAAGACGCTGGGTGAGCTGGGACTGTTGTGTAGACCAGATGGCCTTTCGTCGGCTTTCCACCTGGATAATCTGCTGGATGAGCGCCTCGGTATCCATACCCGAGACAAGACCGGAAAAGTTGATACCGCTCGTGCTCAAGGCGTCCACACCGTCCTTTCGTCTTCATCATGATGACGCGCCATCACGCAGCCTGCCTTTGCCCGAACTCGTCAGCAATCGCCTGTAGCCGCGCACGAATCTGGGCGATACGCTCTTTCACTTCACGCCGATATGCCTCTTCGCGCCGCTCGCGCTCCTCCAGCTGGGCGCAATAGTGCGGTACACGCTGGTTGATCCGTGCTACGAACTCATGGGCAAACTGAATCACACGACGCAAATCGTCCCCTTCGGAAACGATACAGCGCAGGCGGTCGCCCACTACGTCCAGCTGGAGCTTCCGTGCCGCGACGATCGCCTTCCATTCCTCCGAGAAAGCCAGCGTCCACGCCTCGTTCGGTGTTTCGGACAGCTGCATGTAGAAGGCGTACGCGGTCGCGAAGGATGAATCTTTCTCCACGCTGTTGATGTCAATTCCCGTTATCTCGATATGCTGCGCTGGGTACGCCATACCACCGACCTCCTCACGTTCATTATCGGCAGGAAAGCGAATCTGTTGTATAGAATACCATCCGTAAAAGTACGGGCTTCGGTGGACATCATGGCACAACACAGATACTACTTCGCGGCTCAATACAACTGGCAGGAACGCGTCGGCTTCTACCTGAGCTTCGAGAACGAAACACCGGAGCCTGTGTGTCGGTTAAGCACGTTACGCATTGCGCTGGGCGTTGCGGACGGGCGCGAGTGGCGGTTCCTATCACCCCAGGTGAATTGGCAGATAGGAATGCGTTACCATGTGCGGGCGGAGATCCAGCCCGATGTAGCAAGCCTGTGGTTGGACGGCAAACTGGTTGACCGCAAACAGGGCGGCTTTGCAGCAGCAGAAGGCAAGCTAGTGGTAGGCCAAGTGCCCGACTGGGCAAGTGGGGAGACGGATTACCACATTGCCCCCTGTGAGGTGCGACTGAGCAGCGGAGGGCGCACCACAAGTTACCCCGTTGGAGGTCCGCGCCTGCGCCTGAGTGAACCTCTGTTGCTCTTTAACCCTCTTCACTTCTGGGGGCTAGAAGGGCAATGGGCTATCCACACAGTGGATTTCACCCCATCGTTACCTCTGGTCATCGAGGTCTCTTTCGAACTGCGCCTCATCCCCGACTGGCGTCCACACGTCCCCTACATCGATCGCTACGGTCAGTGCCGATACGCACACTTTCCCCACAAAGTGCGCAATGACGAGGACCTGCGACGCCAGTGGCAAGAGGAACAACGTATCCTGTCACGCTGGGGCATTTCCACCGACTTTGACCAGTATGGCGGATACCGGCGGGCAGGCTGGCGTGGAGAACGTACGGGGTTCTACCATGTGCAACAGCGTGATGGATACTGGTGGCTGGTGACGCCTGAAGGCAACCCCTGCTTCTACATGGGGGTCTGTTCTGTGCCCTCCGACGTGTGGGAGTACACGCCCGTGTCGGAGCGCGAAGAGTTATTCGAGTGGCTCCCCCCACCGGAGGGCGAGTACGCCATCGTCTGGACAACAGATGCCTGGGGCGAGGGGCAGGGCACACGCTATGTGAGCTTGCACGCGGTGAACCTGATGCGACGCTTTGGCAAGGAGTGGCGACAGACCGCTCTCGACCTGGCGCGACGGCGGCTGCGCACGTGGGCTTTTGCAGGGGTCGGCAAATGGGGTTACGTGCCGGAGACGCCCTACTTCCACGGGTTGAACCGCAGTGGAGTACCAAACCTGGCGGAGCATCCTGATATCTTCGACCCCGAGGTGACGAGCCAATTCGAAAGGCATCTGCGCACGCAGATGACCCCCTATATGCAAAGCAGGTGGATCGTCGGATGGTCAGTCGGCAACGAGGAGAGCGAGATAATCCGTCGCAGAGAGGTGCGCCACATCCTTGCTACTGCCGCTGCTTCTGCAGCCAAGCGGGCAATGATACAACATCTACTGCACAGCAAGTACAATGGCGATGTACAACGACTTGCGGAAGCATGGAAACTATCTACCCGCGTTTTGGAAGCCATCTGCCGAGCGTCCATCACTGCTGCCCCAGATGACGATGTGGAGAGCATGCGTTTGTTCTATTTGGACAGGTATCACGCGTGGCTGTATCAAACGATCAAACGCATAGACCCCAATCACCTCTACTTCGGTTCGTGGATATACCCGTATGCGTGGGATAGCGAGCAGGACTGGTTCGTGCTGGAGCGCCACTGTGACGTGCTGGGATACGACTACTACCACCTCTTCTTCGCGCCTGAAGGGATAGCCCGCCTACTGCAACGAACGCGGAAGCCGGTATTGTGCGGCGAGTTTGCCTTCGCTACTTGGGAAGATGGGCGACGTGGCTACGGCGTGTTCATGGGCTGTTCGGCAAAAGACGAACGCGAGGCAGGCGAATGGTACACCCGCTGGGTGCGCGATGCCGCCCAGCATCCCTTGTGTGTGGGGGGACTGTGGTTCCAGTATCGCGACCAGCCGCTGACAGGAAGGGGACCCGGTAAGGGAAAGAAGCTCTTTTGGGGCGAGCATTCCTCCCATGGCATCGTGGAGTTCACCGACCGCCCCAAGTGGGAACTGATTCGGATGATGCGAGATGCCAACCTACAGGCACCTCGTTGGCGCCTACAGGCGATGCACAAAGGCTGACGGCGCGTAAGAGTATTGTTTGGTTTAGACTAGCGCCCTATAGGATGGGTTACTGTCGCGCGGAGTGTGTACTGCCACTGGCGCAGCACTTGCGAGGATGCCGCCCAGAAGCCCACGTTGTCATCGTTGGGATTGGTGCTGTAAGTTACCCAGCCTGTGACCTGCAACGGCTTCGGTTGCCTGAGCACCACCTCCATTGTTGGCGCGTTGGTTTTCCAGCTGGAAGTGCCACCAATCAGCCCGAAGCGGCTTGCGCTCTTTGCCGGATAAATCACCCAGCCGCTGGACGGCAGGTTGTAGATGCGTCCTTCTATATACGCCGCGCGTGTATCCCACTGCGTTGCCGAAACATGCATCGAAGAGAGCATTACCGGCTTGAACGCCTCACCCGGACGGTTATCCAGCGTGATGTTACCGGTGACACTTAGCGTCCTTACCCGTGCAATAAAGCCGTTCTGTACAGGCGGAGACAACCGCACCTCCAGCGATACCCGCAGGCTGGCGATAGTTCCCGAGATAAGCAGAAGCAGGTCGCTGCCTTCGGTGCGCCAACTGGTGGTCACCGGCGCGCCCTGATAGTACCTGCCCCCTGACCAGAACGCAGGCATCAGAATCACCGAGGTCCCCCATCCTGATTGAGGGGAATACACCGTTCGAAAATAGCCGCTGTCCAGATGCAGGGCGGCATATTGAGGGAAGTGGGAATCGCTGCCATACGCGATTTCCAGCACCGTACCTCGCTGGCGTACAAGCCATGTCTGCGCTGATGCGGAGTGTGCGAACAGAGCGAGGAGACAGGCTATCCCGATCAGCCTCAAGTACCGTCGGCTCATTTCACTCCAGCACCCTCGCTTCGTAACCGTTTTCCCGCAGCAACCCCTCTATTTGCGCAATATGCTCGGCGTCGCGCACTTCCACCAGCAGTTCCACCCCTGTCCAGCCGTGAGGGATAGAGGGATGAATACGATTGTGGTTGACGCTCATGATGTTACCCTGCGCCTGCGCGACCAGTTGAAGCAGCGCTGCCAGACCGCCTGGTCGGTCGGGCACGGCGGTGAAAAAGTGATAATAGCGGTTGGCGTGAAGCATCTCGCGCTCAATCAGGTCAGAAAGGGTTTTGGCGTCGATGTTGCCGCCGGAGACCACGATCACCGTCGCCCCGCGCAGGCGCACCTTTCCGCTCTGCACTGCTGCCACGCCTGCTGCCCCCGCGCCCTCCGCGACAATCTTTTTGCGCTCCAGCAACCACAGCACCGCCCGCGCGATGCTTCGGTCGTCTACGGTAACCATCTCATCGGCGTAGCGGCGGATGTACTCGAAGGTGCGTTCGGATGGCGACTTCACCGCGATACCGTCGGCGAGGGTGTAGCGCACGGGAGAAGGCTCCACCAGTCTGCCCTCCTGCCATGAGCGCACGGCAGTATCTGCGCCTTCCGATTGCACCCCTATCAACGACACTTTGGGATTCCGCGCCCTCACCGCCGCCGCGATGCCCGCGAATAGCCCGCCGCCCCCAACAGGCACGATAATCTGCTCCACTTCGGGCAGGTCGTCCAGGATTTCCAGCCCGCAGGTACCCTGTCCACAGATGATGTCGTCGTGGTCGTAGGCGGGCACGTAGGTTGCACCCGTCTCCTGCGCGAATCGCTGTGCCGATTCCACCGCCTCTGCAAAGCCCTCGCCCTGCAGAATCACGGTAGCGCCGTACGCCTTCGCCGCCTGCATCTTGGCGATGGAGCCAAACACCGGCATAAAGATGGTTGCCGGTATGCCGAAGGTCTTCGCTGCCAGCGCAAGCCCCTGTGCGTGGTTGCCCGCCGAACCGGTAACCACCCCTCGCGCACGCACTTCCGCAGGCATGCGACGCAAGCATTCGTACGCTCCGCGAATCTTGAACGAACCGGTGCGCTGGAAGCTCTCCACCTTTAGCCACACCGGCACGCCTGCCAGCTCGCTCAACATCCGGGCGGGAAACAGAGGGGTGTGTTGCACTATTCCCTGCGCTGCCCGCCTCGCCTCTTCGATACGCTCTAAAGTGACCATTTGTGACGAATATCCCAACGGTCTCAGCAAACCACCCCTTCCGCGACGCTTACTTTCTCTCCTGCAGCAGCTCCTGTACCTCGGGAGTATCGAGGTTCTCCTTCGTGACGACGGTGACGCCCGTGTCTACGCGCTTGGGAATGCTGGCGCGGTCGCCCTTGATGGCTTTCACCGCCAGTTTCACACCCTCGTAGCCCATCTTGAAGGGGTTCTGCACAATCAACGCCTGAATTGTGCCCCGTTTCAGGGCGTCGATCTCCGGCTGCGCCGCGTCAAAAGCCACCAGTTTCACCTTGCCTGCCAGCTTGCGCTGCTCCAGCACCGTTGCTGCGCCCACCGCGCCCGGCTCGTTCGCCGCGAAGATGCCTACCAGGTCGGGATTGGCAGTGAGCATGTCCTCGGTGACCTGCATAGCACGCTCCACTTGGCTCTGCGAATACAACACCGGTCCCAACGTGACACCCGGGCACTTTTTGATGCCTTCGCGGAAGCCCTGTTCGCGCTGTTCCGAAGACGCTGCGCCCTTGAT
>JBMFOT010000002.1:0-91461 GCA_049969495.1 Armatimonadota bacterium | reverse complement strand
GGTGATGGTCCGCTTCGTAGACGTGGTACAGCTGGACAAGCTGCTGGATGCGCTGCAGGCGTTGTGCGTTGTCTTTCAGTTCCATCGTTGCCAGTGGCAGCCTTGGTGGCGATGACTGCACGAGGCGCGGTTGTTGAGTAGCTACGCTCTCTGCGGAGCGTACAATCTGCGCCAGCAGGTAGTCTCTGCTGTGCATTTGGGTTTCGCTAAAGTTCAAGGCGACACCTGCACACCATACTGGGCTGAGCAGTACCACCGCTATGGCAGCTCCGGCTACCCAGCGGCGCTGGTGCATGAGCAGACCCGCTATCGCGGCACATGCCAGCATCGTCGCTGCGACCTGGAGCGCGACCACCCCGTTCGGGAGCATCTCTTTCCGGGACTCACAGCCGCCACCCCAGCTGACGCAGACGGAGTCGGGCACGGTAAAGGGAACTCTGACCATGCCTGCACCATACATCCAGCCTTCAGGACCGCCGGGTGGTCTACCCCATTTGTTCTGGCTCACCTGGGAATACCACCGGCTGTAACGCTCCTGTACCATCTCCGCCAGCGGGCGCAGCGAGGGCTCTTGCACGGCGCGTAACTGGGCGAGAGGAGGCAATGGGCGATTGTACAGGGGCAAGTGCTGCAAGTCGTCGAGCGCCGTCCGTAGCAGGGGCGAGGGATCTGCCTGCAACGCCTTGCTGCCGATTGTCCAGAGCACTACGTCTACTACCTGCGGTTGGCGCATATCGTCCTCTATCCGATGATTGGCCATCACGAGCGCGAACGAACCCACTACCACCACCAGAAGGAGCACCACCGCCCGCCACCAGTTCAGCCGAGGTAGCGACGTGTGCTTTTCCAGAATCAGCGTGCCAACCCACTCCGGCGAGCCGAACTGCCTGATGGCAACTGCGACCGCCTCATCGTCGCTGACGCCCTGCGCTTTTAACTCGTTCACCCGTTCTAACAGGTGGTCACGCATCTCCTGCCGGATACGCTGACGCTCGTGATACGGTAACCGACGCACCAACGGCAGGCTCACGCGGTCCAGGTAATCCTCAATCAGGTTGTACATGGTTCGATGCCTCCCTCTGCGGGTCGTGAAGATTTGCGTCCGATGACCGCTTCAATGGCGTTGCGGAACCGCTGCCAGGCATGTTGCTGGCGTTGCAGCTCCTGTAAACCCTGCGGGGTGATGGAATACACCTTGCGCGCACGCCCTCCATCGGTGGTCTCCCAGCTGCCCTGAATCCAGCCCTTTTGCTCCATCTCGTGCAGGGTGGGATAGAGCGTGCCTTCGCGAAAACGCAGCAGGTCGGCAGTACGCTGCTCAATCTCCTTCGCGATGGCGTAGCCGTGCATCGGCTTCTCCGCCAGCAGCGACAGGATGAGCATAGAGGTATTCCCTTTGATCAGTTGCTCGGTATTGCTCATCGGTTTATACCTCGCTTTCCGATGTATCTGTAAACAATATACACCACGTCCGGGGAAATGTCAAGGGGTTTCTCGAAACAGTTCTGCAAATCGCTTGACAATCGGGGGCTTTCGCTTTATAGTATATACAGATGCCTCTTTCCCCATAACTGTGATACTTCACAGGAGGGATGAGCGCATCCCGGCTTGAGATGTGATCGCAGTCGCACGTCAACCCGCCCCAACGTGGGCAGAACGCAAGGAGGGTGTTGGTATGGTTACCATTGAACGGCTCATGGACCTGGCGTACGAGAGAGACGCCTCCGATATCCACCTGATCGCCGGCGAGAGACCGGTACTGCGCATTTATGGCAGGTTATACCGTCTGCAGGAGTACGAGGTGCTCACCCCGGCAGATACCGAGCGGCTGGTGCGCTCGATATGCCCCGACCGCAACTGGGAGGAGCTGCAAACCGACCGCAGCACCGACTTCGGTTACTCGCACCAGAACAAGGCACGCTTCCGCGTAGCGGCGTACTGGCAGAAGAACACTCTCGCGATGAACCTGCGCCTGATCCCCTACAAGATGCTGACCTTCGAGGACCTGGGGTTAGGGCGCGAGGTGATTGACCTGCTGTATGAACCGCGTGGACTTATCCTGATTACGGGACCAACCGGTTCAGGTAAAACGACCACCTTGGCAACCATGATTGACTGGATTAATACCCACCGTGATTGCCACATTATCACCATCGAGGACCCGATTGAGTACTACCACTCGCCGAAGAAATCCATTGTCTCCCAGCGCGAGGTGGGGGTGGACGTGCCTACCTTCGCTGACGGCGTGGTGCGCGCCCTGCGTGAAGACCCGGACGTGATTCTGGTGGGTGAAATGCGCGACCTTCGCACCATTCAGGCGGCGATCACCGCAGCGGAAACCGGACACCTGGTCTTCTCTACTCTGCATACTACGGGCGCGGCAAAAACGGTAGACCGCATCACCGACGTGTTCCCGCTCGACCAGCAGGAGCAGATCCGCGTGCAGCTCTCCACCAACCTGGTGGCGGTGATTTCACAGCAACTGCTACCGCGTATCGACCGCCCCGGGCGCGTGGCAGCGTTTGAGGTGATGATTTGTACCCCTGCTATCCAGCACATGATTCGCGACCACAAAACCTACAGCATCTACTCGGCCATCCAGACAGGACAGCAGTGGGGCATGTGCACGCTGGACTCGTTCCTGCTCTCGCTCTACCGCAAGGGCATTATCGACAAGGACGAGATGATGCGTATCGCCGACCGCCCCGAGGAGATTGCCGAAAAGCTGGGCGAAGCCGAGGTACACCGTGCGGCAGATACGCACGCCACGACGCTTCAAACCACCGCACAGGCGGTGCAGGCACCGCACCACGTTCCAAAGAGCGGCTAGCTCTGCGTTTGCGTCCGCCCCGCTTCCGCTGGGGCGGATGCTCGCTCCGCACTTTTACCGGAAAATGCCCTGAGGGCTTGACAAGGCTTGCACCGATAACTAAGATAGGATAAAAAACAGGTATAATTTTATTGCCCGCAGGGGTGACTGCCGCTGATTCATATCTTCGAAACGGGAACCTTCACAGCCAGTTGGCAGTCTACTAAACAGAACATTGTGCAACGAAAGGTTGTTGGAGACGAAAATTGACCGACACAGGAGATACACTCAAGGAGCCAGTTGACCTTATTGGTGCTGCAGAAAACACACCTGCAGGCGCTGAGGGCATTCTGAGGGAGGGAAAGCCTCCTGACCGTTGACCTCTGTTTGCCCGTCTCACCAGCGCCTCGTGTGTGACTCTGCAGCACGAGGCGCATCCTTTTTACTGGCAATCTACCGCAGGAAGGAGACGGGACGAACATGAAACCATCCGAGTTTCTCAGACAGGCGGAGGAGCTGCGCCAGAGCGAGCGGTCGCTACGCTGGGAAGGCACTTTCGCCGACTATCTGGAGATTGTCACCAAAAATCCGCAGGTGGCAGACCTGGCGCACGCCCGCGTGTACGACATGATACTGGCTGCCGGGGTGGATGAACCGGAGGGGCGCCCCAAGCAGTATCGCTTCTTCCGCTCCGAAATCTTCGGGCTGGATAAAACCCTGCAGCAGATCGTGGAAGAGTACTTCGCACCGGCGGCACGGCGTTTGGACGTGCGTAAGCGCATCCTCATGCTCGTGGGACCCGTGGGCGGCGGCAAGTCCACGCTCGTTACCATGCTCAAACGGGGGCTGGAGCGCTACTCCCGCACCGAGCAAGGCGCGGTGTACGCCATCAAAGGCTGCCCGATGCATGAGGAACCTCTACACCTCATCCCCGAAGACCTTCGGGCAGATTTCCGTCGCCAGTTCGGCATCTACATCGAGGGCGACCTGTGCCCGGTGTGCCGCTGGCGGCTGAAGGAAGAGTTTCACGGCAAAATTGACCAGGTGCCTGTGGAGCGCATCTTCTTCTCCGAGCGCAACCGCATCGGCATCGGCACCTTCAAGCCGTCCGACCCCAAGTCGCAGGACGTTTCGGAGCTGACGGGCAGTGTCAACTTGCAGATGCTCACCGAAATCGGCGTGGAGAGCGACCCGCGCGTGTACAACTTCGACGGCGAACTGAATATCGCCAACCGGGGTATTATGGAATTCATCGAAATGCTCAAGGCGGATAAGCGCTTCCTGTATGAACTCAACACGGTTGCGGGCGAGCAGATGATTAAAGCCAGCCGGTTCGCACTCATCTATTGCGACCTTGTTGTCGTTGCTCACACGAATGAGTACGAGTACAACGCCTACTTCTCCAACAAAGAGAACGAGGCGATGATCGACCGCATCTTCGTGGTCAAAGTGCCTTACAACCTGCGCGTCAGCGACGAAGTGCGTATCTACGAGAAGCTCATCGCCCAGAGCGAAGTACAAGAGGACGGCGTCGACCTGAAGAAGGTGCACATTGCGCCACATGCCCTGCGCGTCGCCAGCATGTTCGCGGTACTCAGCCGACTAAAGCCCTCCAAGAAGAGCGGTTTGAGCCTGATGACCAAGATGAAGCTGTACGATGGCGAAAAGCAAGTGGGCGACTGGGACCAGCGACACCTGAAGGAGCTGCAGGAAGAGTATCCCGACGAGGGAATGCAGGGCGTGTCGCCACGCTTCATCATCAACCGAATCTCCAGCGCGATTGCTCGCAGCGGCAAGTCGTGCATTACGCCTATCGATGTGCTGCGCAGTCTGCGCGATGGGCTCGCCGAGTACACCAGCAACGATGAGGAGAAGCGCAAGCTGCTGGGGTTGATCGACGAGGTGCGCAAGGAGTACGACGAACTCGCCAAAAAGGAAATCCAGCGGGCGTTCGTCTTCTCCTACGAGAAAGCGGCGCAAACGTTGCTGGACAACTATCTGGACAACGTGGACGCCTACTGCAACCGCACAAAGGTCAAAGACCCCATCACCGGCGAGGACATGGAACCCGACGAGAGGCTAATGCGCTCTATCGAGGAGCAAATCGGCATCTCCGAGAACGCCAAGCGCGAATTCCGCGAAGGCATCCTGCGTTCCGTCGCCTCGCTGGCAAGGCGCAATATCCGCTTCGACGTCAACAGCGACGAGCGGTTGAAAGAAGCCATCGAGCGCAAGCTCTTCGCCGACCTGAAGGACGTGGTCAAGATTACCACCTCCGTGACCACGCCCAACGAAGAGCAGCTGAAGAAAATGAACGAGGTGGTAGACCGCTTGTGCAGCGAGCACGGCTACTGCCCCGTGTGCGCCAGCGAGGTCATGCGCTATGTGGGCACGCTGTTGAATCGTTAACCTCTTCCCTCGTAGGGAAGGGATGGGAGTTAGGTTATGCATCAGACCTCTCCCCCAACCTCTCTCCTGCGAGGAGAGGGGGAGCCTCGATCCGAACGCCCCCTTCCCTCGTAGGGAAAGGGGATGGGGGGTTAGGTTAGAAAAAGCAAAGAGGTGACAGAATATGTGGCATCTTCCGCCGTTCCTGCTCTCGCAGGACCCATGGGACCTGCACCACCGGGCAGAGCGCGACCGCCAGCGCCATAATGAAAAGGTGAAGGAGGTCATCAAACAGAACCTGGGGGAAATCATCAGCCAGCAGGACATCATTACCGCACACGACGGCAAGATCGTGAAGATACCCATCCGCGGGTTGGAGCTGCCACGTATCCGCTTCGACCCCAACGCGGGCAAGCGTGTGGGGCAGGGCACAGGAGGCACGCAGCCGGGCGACATCCTCGGACAGGAAACGGTGCCGGAACAGGGCATGGGCAAGCAGGCGGGCACCGAACCCGGTGTGGACTTCTATGAGGCAGAGTTCACCATCGAGGAGCTGATGGAGCTGGTGTTCGAAGACCTACACCTGCCCAACCTGCAGGAGAAAGGGAGCAAGCAGGTTATGGCGGATAGCACGCAGTTCAATACCATCGCTCACAAGGGACCGCTTGCCAATATCGACCGCAAACGCACGCTCATCGAGGCATATAAGCGCAGCGCGAAGCAGGGCAAACCCGGCTTCAAGATACATGCCGAGGACCGCAGGTTCCGTTCATGGGAAGTGGTTCCCGAGCCCCAGCGCAACGCCGTCATCTTCGCCATGCGCGATGTATCGGGCAGTATGGGCGAGTTCGAGGCGTATATCTGCCGCTCGTTCTACTTCTGGATGCTGCGCTTCCTGCGCACCAAATACACGAACACCGAAATCGTGTTCATCACCTGCCATACCATCGCCAAAGAGGTGGACGAGCACGAGTTTTTCGCAGCAGGCGATTCAGGCGGCACGAAGCTATCGGAGGCGTACAAACTCGCTCTGGACATTATCGACAAACGCTACAACCCGCGCGAGTGGAATATCTATCCTTTCCTCTTCTCCGATGGCTATAACTGGGGCGACCATGAAGTGGTGCAACTGGTAGAGAAGATGGCATCTATCAGCAACCTCATCGGCTACGGCGAGATAGCGGATGAGCTGTGGGGACATACCGACGCCTTCGCCCCGCTGGGACAGGCGCTGTACGAACGGTTTGCCCACGACCCGCGTGTGGTGCTGGTGCGCATCACCAACAAAGAGGAGGTTTGGCCCGCGCTCAAGCGGTTCTTCAGCAAGCATCCCGAGGTAAACCAAGCATGACTAGCCAAGAACGTGCCGAGCTGGAAAAATTCATCGAGCAGGCATGGGAGAAGGTGCATGAAATGGGGCTGGACCCCTTCCCGGTGCACTTTGAGCTCGTGCCCGCACACGT
Organism: Armatimonadota bacterium; assembly: GCA_049969495.1. Lineage (GTDB taxonomy): Bacteria > Armatimonadota > HRBIN16 > HRBIN16 > HRBIN16 > HRBIN16. The sequence goes on along the minus strand of JBMFOT010000002.1, from coordinate 84,801 downwards.
CATCTATGAAATCGGTGCGTATGGGCTGCCTGCCCGCTTCTCGCACTGGACCTTCGGGCGCGACTACCACCGCCAGAAAACGATGTACGAATACAACGTCGCCCGCATCTACGAGCTGGTCATCAACACCGACCCCTCGCAGGCGTTTTTGCTGGAGAACAACTCGCTCATCGCGAATAAGCTGGTGGTGGCACATGTGCTGGGACACTCGGATTTCTTCAAGAACAATACCTACTTCGCGCATACCGACCGACGTATGGTGGAACGCGCCCGTCTGCACGCCGACCGCATCCGCCAGTATGAGATGGAGCATGGTCCGCAACGGGTGGAACAGTTTCTGGATGCGGTGCTCAGCATTGAAGAGCACATCGACCCGGTAGAGCCTGCCTACCGTCGGCGCGACCCGAGAGAGTATGAACACCAGAAATCCATCTTAGCCCGTCCGACCAGCGAGTTCGACGACCTGTTAGGGCGCGTGGAGACGCCGGAGCCACCTTCCACCAAACGAATCCCGCCGGAGCCTGAGAAAGACCTTTTGCTGTTCCTGCACGACTACGCACGCGACCTGGAGGACTGGCAACGCGACATTATCGGCATGGTGCGCGAGGAGATGCTGTACTTCCTGCCCCAGATTCGCACCAAAATCATGAACGAAGGCTGGGCATCGCTGGTTCACGAACGGGTGCTGGAGGCGCTGCCGCTGACCCCCGCCGAGCACATCGAGTTTCGCCGGATGCACTCTAGCGTGCTATCGCCCGGCTCGCGCATGAGCCTGAACCCCTACTATGTGGGCTACCAGATTCTGCGTGATATCGAGCGGCGTTGGAACGGCGAACCGCCTGAGGAGGAAGAGCAACCCGAAACCGACTGGCTACAGCGTCCCCAACCGCGCCCTACCGGCGAAGGCTGGAAGAAACTGCTGGAAGTGCGCGAGATGGAGTGCGACGTGACCTTCCTGCGCAAATACCTGACCGAGGGGTTGGTCAAAAAGCTGGATCTGTATACCTACAAACTGGAAGAGGTAGACGGCGAGCTGGTGTGGCGCGTGCAGGAAACCGACTGGGAAAAGGTGCGTGACACCTTGCTGGACTCGATGACCAACTTCGGCGTGCCGGTAGTGACGGTAGAAGACGGCGACTACGGACGGCGCGGCGAGCTCTACTTGAAGCACCACTACGACGGCAAACCACTGGACATGGATTACACCCTGCGTACACTAAAGAACATCTACACGATATGGAACCGCCCCGTACACCTCGAAACCGTCATGGATAGCGAGATAACCATCTTCACCTACGATGGGCAGCAGGTGACAAGGCACGGGCGAGGGGCATAAAGATTTCCTTAACAATCTCCTTCGCGCCTCCGACTTGACACACCGCCTCTCTCACGATACACTAGCATACGGTGAAATTGTCAACATTCCGGAGGTTGTGGTATTGGGAACTGCCTATACTCCCGGTCTGGCGGTCAGTGCCCATGCGCTGATTCGTAAAACGCGACGGTTGCCCTTGAAGGGAACGGTGACGGTGCAGGAAGGGCAGGAGGTCACGCCGGACACGGTGGTCGCCCGGGCGGAAATCCCGGGCATTATGCAAACGGTGCGTGTGGCAGAGCAGCTCGGTGTACAACCCGATGAGCTGCCCCGAATGCTGAAGGTAAAGGTGGGCGATACCGTGCAGGTGGGCACGGTGCTGGCGGAGTCCCGCGGGCTGTTCGGCTTATTCCGCAGTGAGGTGAAATCTCCTGTCGAAGGCACGGTGGAACTCGTCTCCGAAGTCTCCGGGCACGTGGGCATTCGCGAGAAACCCACCCCACTGGAAGTGAAGGCGTACATCGCGGGCAAGGTGGTGGAGGTTATCCCGCAAGAGGGCGTGGTGGTGGAGACTCACGGTTCGCTGGTGCAGGGCATCTTCGGTGTGGGCGGCGAGCGGCTAGGTGAGCTCAAGATGCTGGTGGATAGCCCGGACCAGCCCATCACGGACGAGATGATCACCCCCGACCTGGCAGGTAAAGTGATTGTAGGCGGCAGCTTCATTTCCGGCTCCGCCCTGCGCAAGGCGGGCGAGACGGGTGTGGTGGGCATCGTCGTCGGAGGCACGCTGGACACCGACCTCGTGGAGTTTTTAGGGTACGACATCGGCGTTGCCATCACCGGACACGAGGACATCCCCCTGACGCTGATTCTTACCGAAGGGTTTGGCGAGATCCGCATGGCGCAACGCACCTTCAACCTGCTACGCACCCTGCAGGGCAGGATGGCGTCTATCAACGGCGCAACCCAGATTCGCGCCGGCGTTATCCGCCCGGAGGTGATAGTGCCCCGCCCCGAGCTGGCGAACGAGCCGCTTCCTCGTGCCGCATTTGAGGCGCAGGTGCTGGAGATTGGCAGTCACGTGCGCATCATCCGTGAACCGTATTTCGGCAAGCTGGCCACGGTGACCGCCCTGCCTCCGCAGCTGGTGGAGATACCTACAGGCGCCATGGTGCGCGTGCTGGAAGCGGAGATAGAGGATGGCAGGCGGGTGGTTGTTCCCCGCGCCAATGTGGAGATTATCGCGGAGTAACTCACAACCCCTCTCCCGCGCGGAAGAGGGGTGAGGGGTGAGAAGCAAAAATGAAAATCCTTGTCGTCGATGACGAACAGCCGCTTCTGGATGCACTGCAGTACGCGCTGGAGCGCGAGGGGTTTGAAGTCGTTACCGCTACCGACTCGGAGGAGGCTCTGCGCCTTTTCGACGAGCACAACCCCGACATGGTGATTCTGGACGTGATGTTGCCCACACGCAGCGGTTTCGAGGTGTGCCAGATTCTGCGCAAGCGCAGTAACGTGCCCATCATCATGCTCACCGCCAAGGGCGCGGAGGTGGACCGCGTGGTAGGGCTGGAAATCGGGGCGGACGACTATGTGACCAAGCCCTTCAGTATGCGCGAGCTGATGGCGCGTATCAAGTCGGTACTGCGACGTGCGTCGGCGCCTGCCCCGGTTGCCGCGCCCATCTTGAAAGCGGGTGAGCTCACCCTCGACGTCAGCCGGTATGAAGCCCGTCTGGGCGATACACCGCTCTCCCTCTCGCCCAAAGAGTTCGAACTGCTCCGGTTCCTGATGGAGCATCCCGGACAGGTGTTTTCACGCCAGACGCTGCTGGACCGTGTATGGGGCGAGGAGAAGTATATCGAAGAGCGCACGGTGGACGTGCATATCCACTGGCTGCGAGAGAAGATCGAGCCCAACCCGCGCAAGCCGAAATACCTGCTGACGGTGCGTGGAGTAGGTTACAAGTTCCGAGGGTGAGGCATGATAGCACTCTTACCCTGGCTGCTGGTGCTGGCGCTGGGTATCGCGGTCATGGTGCTGGCGATAAAGCTGCGTCGCATGGAAGAACAGGTTCTGCCTGTCCAACAGAGGTGCAAGGAGCTCTCGGCGGAACTTCAGCACTATCGTTCACTGCTTCAGCATACGATGGAATCCCTGCAGGACGCGGTAGTGCTCGTGACGGCGGAGGGTACCGTCACCTCTGCAAACCCCGCCGCCCTGCGTTTGCTGGGGGAAGGGCTGCTGGGACAAACCCTGCTGCAACGCACCTTGTGCTATGACCTCAATCTGTTACTCACACGCTGTGTGCAGACTCAACGTCCCCAACATGCGGAACTCCGGCTGAGCCATCCCCATCCCCGCACAGTGTTCGTGCGTATCCTGCCTCTGCCCACCGCGCCCCATGCTGCCGAGGCAGCCTATCTGGTGGTGTTCACAGACATCAGCGAACTGCGACGGCTGGAACAGATCCGCAGTGACTTCGTTGCGAACGTCTCGCATGAATTGCGCACTCCGCTCGCCGCTATCCGTGCGAACGCGGAAGCTTTGCTGGAAAACCCAACGGACGACCTCGCCACCCAGCGACGATTCCTGAACATCATTGTGCAGCAGACCGAACGGTTGACCCGCATGACCGACGACCTGCTGGTGCTGGCAAAGGCAGAGGCGCGTCCCATTCCCCAAACCCAGCAAATCCAGCTCAGCGGTGTTGTACGCTCTCTGGTGGACCAGCTCCGGACGCAAGCGGAGGATGCCCAGGTGACCGTGGTTGTGGACGTACCGGAGGATTTTATCGTTTATGCCCAGCGCGACCAGCTGGAGCAGATTCTGTGGAACCTGATAGACAACGCAGTGAAGTACAACCGTCGGGGTGGGCAGGTGCGCATCCGGGCACGAAAGACGCCGGAGGGCAGCGAAATCGTGGTGGAAGATACCGGCATCGGCATCCCACACGAACATCTGGAGCGCATCTTCGAGCGATTCTACCGCGTGGACAAAGCACGCAGCCGCGCCAGAGGAGGCACCGGGTTGGGGCTGTCTATCGTGAAGCACCTGGTGGAATCGCACGGAGGACGGGTGTGGGTGGAAAGCGAATGGGGTGTCGGTAGCCGGTTCGGTATCCTCCTGCCCGATAGCCAGACCGAGCGCGAGTGCGCCTGAGGGTGGTATCATTGTAATGACAGAACTGGCGTGCTTTTTGTCATGCTGAGCGTTAGCAAAGCATCTCAGGGGTTGACCCGAGAGAGGGGAAGTACCACAAACCGTTAGCTCTTCGCTATCTCTCGCGCCGCTTCCGCCCACATCATGTAGCAGATTGTCCATCTCACGCAGGCGCGCTGCCCACTCGGTCCATAGTGAGCTCGTCGCTATGAAACTTGATGAGCAGCAAACCGCCGATTAGCTCATTCGCCTCACCATGAATTGCACGCTTTGCTTCGGAGATCTCTTCGTACGGCGGATAGTGCAACAGGTTGGCGCCGGTTTCATCCTGCACCGCCCTGCTTTCATGGATATTGTGAAAAAAGGCACGAAAACCTATTGCATAGCAAATGAGAAAGTGATATACTGTACGCGGAATATTAAGTATAGTGAAGTAATATAATATAATAGATTTATCAATTTCCGACATCACGAGCGGAAGGAGGCAATGCCTGTGGAACGGCAGATACGTTACCAGAGGGAGGCAGACCTCGAGTGGGCGCGCCAATTCACAAAGCAGCCCGGCGGTGAGCGACTGTTGTCGTGTATCCAATGTGGAACCTGCTCGGGTGCCTGCCCTTTGTCCATCTACATGGACCTGACCCCCCGTCAGGTCATCGCGCTGGTGCGCGAGGGCTTCCGCGAAGATGCACTGCGTTCGAAAACCATCTGGCTGTGTGCCAGTTGCTATGCGTGTGCCGTAGAGTGCCCTCAGAAAATCAGCATTACCGACATCATGTACCGCCTGAAACGCGAAGCCATCCGAAGCAACCTCTACCCCAAACGCTTCCCTATCCCTGTGCTTGCCCGCGAGTTTTGCGAGATGGTACGCCGTCGCGGGCGCAACTCGGAGTTCTGGGTAGTGTTTCGGATGGCGCTTCGTTCCAACCCGTTTGTTCTGTTCTCGATGGCGCGCACGGGATGGGACCTGTGGCGTACCGGCAGGCTATCCCTGCGTAAAGAGCGCATCCGGCGCATCGGCGACCTGCAGTTCATCCCCGCCACGTCAAAGGAGGTGGACTAAATGGAGCCCCCTGCCAAGTACCTGTACTACCCCGGCTGTTCACTAAAGGCTACCGGTGTTGCCTACGAGGAGAGCCTGCTCACCACGCTTCGCCTGCTGGAGATACCGGTGGAGGAACTGTCGGACTGGAACTGTTGCGGAGCTACCGCCTATATGTCGGTTAGCGAGACATCCGCAACACTGCTGGCGTTACGAAATCTTGCCCTGGCACATCAAACCGGTACGAAAGACGTTCTGGCTCCGTGCAGCGCATGTTATCTCACCCTGCGCAAGAGCCAGGAGTTGGCAGCGCACTACCCGGAGACCGCAAAGGATGTTGAGCGGTTTTTGGAGCAGGCGGGGTTGCCTCGCCCCGATTCGGTGCGCGTGCGCCATCCGCTGGAGGTGCTTTACACCGACGTGGGCACACAACGATTGCGAGAACTGACCGTGCGCCGGTTACAGGGGGTGCGCATGGCGTCGTACTATGGTTGCCAGGCGGTGCGTCCCTACGGCGAGGTGGACGACCCCCACGAACCAGTTCGGATGGACGAGGTGCTTCGGGCAGTTGGCGTGGAGACCGTCGACTATCCTCTGAAGACCAAATGCTGCGGCGGCTCTCTGACCGGCACGATTCACGAGGTAGGCCTGCGGTTGAACTACATCCTGCTGAAAGAGGCTCAGCGCAAAGGGGCGCAAGCCATCGTCACCATCTGCCCCCTTTGCCAGTTTAACCTGGACGCCTATCAGAGGGAGATTCGCAAGCAAACCGGTGAACCGATAGACATGCCAGTGCTCTACCTGACGCAGGTGGTGGGCTGGGTGCTGGGCGGCGGCTTCCGCGAGCTGGGCTTGCATCGGGCTATCTCCGGCAGGAAGCTCATCGAGCAATGGTTCACCGTGAAGAAGGAGGCAGAGACCTATGTCTGAGCGCAACGGCGAAGTGCGTATCGGTGTGTACGTCTGCCACTGCGGGGTGAACATCGCGGCTACCGTGGATGTACAGGCGGTGGCTGAGTACGCTGCTACCCTGCCCGGTGTGGTTGTTGCACGGGACTACAAGTATATGTGTTCAGACCCCGGACAGGAGATGATACAACAGGATATTCGCGACCATCAGCTGAACCGTGTGGTTGTCGCTGCCTGCAGTCCCTCCCTGCATGAGCGTACCTTCCGCAATGCGGTAGAACGCGCAGGGTTGAACCCCTTCTTCTTCCAGATGGTGAACATCCGCGAGCACGACTCATGGGTGCATAGCGATCGAGAGGCAGCGACCGAGAAAGCGAAAGACCTGGTGCGCGCCGCGGTGATGCGCGTCTACTTCCACAAACCGCTGGAGAGACGCCGCGTGCCTGTCAACCCCGATGTGCTGGTGGTAGGGGGAGGTATCGCGGGCATCCACGCCGCGCTCACTGTGGCGAACGCCGGCAAGAAGGTGTATCTGGTAGAACGCGAGCCTACCATCGGCGGGCACATGGCGCAGTTCGACAAGACCTTCCCCACGCTGGACTGCGCGGCATGTATCCTCACCCCCAAAATGTCGGCGGTAAAGGAAAACCCGAACATCACACTGTGGACATATTCGGAAGTGGTCAGCGTGGACGGCTCGGTAGGCGACTTCAAAGTGGTCGTCAAGCGCAAGCCGCGCTATGTGCGTGAGGACCTGTGCATCGGTTGCTTGCAGTGTATCGAAGCCTGCGTGTTTAAGGAGGCGAAGTTCGACGACGAATTTAACTTGGGCTTAAGCAAGCGCAAGCCGATATACATCCCCTTCCCGCAGGCGACGCCCAAGGTGGTGGTGATCGACCCCGAAGCCTGTATCCAGCTTCGCACCGGCAAATGCAAGAAAGCCTGCCTGGAAGCCTGCGCGGAACGCGGCGCCATCGATTTCGAGCAGAAGGAAACCTACGAAGAAATCCATGTGGGTTCCATTATCATCGCCACCGGCTTCCAGACGTTTGACCCACGCCGAATACCCCAGTACGGCTACGGCAAGTACCCCAACGTGTACACCACACTGGAGGTAGAGCGTCTGGTCAACGCCTCAGGACCAACCGGTGGACAGGTGGTCACACGGGACGGGCGCGTGCCCAAGAGCGTGGGCATTATCCTGTGTGTCGGCTCGCGTGACGAGCGGACGAACCGCTGGTGCTCGCGCGTGTGCTGCATGACCTCGTTGAAGCTGGCGCACCTCATCAAAGAGCATACCGGCGCGGAGGTGTTCATCTTCTACATCGACATGCGCGCCGCGGGCAAAGGCTATGAAGAGTTCTACCAGCGCGTGCTCAACGAGGGCGTACACTTCGTGCGCGGGCGCGTCGCCGAGATCACCGACTGGGCGATGGACCCCTCCGAGGAGGGTAAGCTGATCGCGCGCGTAGAGGATACCAACACCGGCTTTGTACGGCGCATCCCGCTGGACATGGTGGTGCTGGCTGTTGGTCTGGAACCGCAGTTCGACGCCCTTAACATACAGCGGTTGTTCGGCATTGGGTGCTCGATGGATGGTTTCTTCCTGGAGAAACACCCCAAGCTCGCGCCCTCGCCGACCTACTCGGACGGTATCTTCATCGCAGGGGTGTGCCAGGGTCCCAAGGACATTCCGGACAGCGTCATGCAGGCAGGTTACGCCGCCGCCGAAGCCATTGCCCTTGCGGATACCGGCTACTTTGAGCTGGAGCCGAACACGGCGTACATCATCGAGGAGGAGTGTTCGGGCTGCAAAACCTGCATCCCGCTGTGCCCGTATCAGGCGATTACCTTCAACGAGGAGAAGAAGAAGGCGTCCCTCAACGAGGTGCTCTGCAAAGGATGCGGCACCTGCGTGGCTGCCTGTCCGTCGGGTTCTATCAAGCAGAACCTGTTCGAGGATGAGGAGATATTCAGCGAAATCGAAGGCGTGCTGGCATACGCCTGATGCCAACCGGAGGGATAAGCATGGAAGACAAACCTATCACCGACAAGCTCGTTACCAGCGCAGACTGGGAGCCGCTCATCGTGGCTTTCTTCTGCAACTGGTGCACCTATACAGCAGCTGACCTAGCGGGCGTCTCCCGAATGGGCTACGACCATAATGTGCGTGTTATCCGCGTCATGTGTTCGGGGCGTGTGGACCCGCAGTTCGTGCTGGATGCCTTCGCACACGGCGCGGATGGCGTGCTCATCGGCGGCTGCCACCCGGGCGACTGCCACTACGTGGAGGGTAACTACAAGACCCTGCGCCGCTGCCACCTGCTCAAGCGCGTGCTGAGGGATTTGGGTATTGAGGAGGGGCGTCTGCGACTGGAATGGATTGCCGCATCCGAAGGCGAGAAGGTGGCAAAGACCATCAATGAGATGGTGGAGCAGGTGCGTGCGCTGGGACCGCTGCGGCTGACAAGGCGGTTCAAGGAGTGGGATGCGGAGCTGGCATCCCTCGAGGCGGAAGCACGAAGCGAGGAGGTGGTAACCCATGCCTGACAAGCCGAAAGTCGCGTTCTACTGGTGCGCCTCTTGCGGTGGATGCGAGGAATCCATCGTGGACCTTGCCGAAGACATTCTCGAGGTCGCACAGGCGGTGGACATCGTGTTCTGGCCCGTGGCGCTGGACTTCAAGCGCAAAGACGTGGAAGCCATGCCCGATGGCTCCATCCTCGCCACCATGGTCAACGGCTCCATCCGCACCTCCGAGCAGGAGGAGATGGCGCACCTGCTGCGTCGGAAAAGCCAGATACTTATCGCCTATGGCTCCTGCGCACACATGGGTGGGGTACCCAGCCTCGCCAACCAGTTCAGTCGTGAGCAAATCCTGCGTTATGTGTACGAAGAGGCGCCCACAGTGGTTAACGAACAGAAGGTGCGCCCCCAGCCCCGGCATCAGTACAATGGCACTGCGCTCACCCTGCCCGAGTTCCGGGGGCTGGCACGCAGTCTGGACCAGGTGGTAGAGGTGGATTACTACCTGCCGGGCTGTCCGCCAACGCCCAAACTGCTGAAGCAGGCGGTGCTGACCCTGCTTTCCGGTGAGCTACCGCCGAAGGGTACGGTGCTCGCGCCCAACGTCGCCCTGTGTGACCAGTGTCCGCGCAAGGAGACCAAACCCACAGACCTGCAGATTCATGAGTTCAAACGCCCGCACTGGACGCAGATAGACCCTGAAAAGTGTTTCCTGGCACAGGGTGTTGTTTGCATGGGACCTGCTACCCGGTCGGGGTGTGAAGCGCAGTGCATTCAGGGCAACATGCCCTGCACCGGCTGTTTCGGACCCACCTCGCGCGTGCGTGACCAGGGCGCAAAGATACTCTCTGCACTGGCGTCACCGATCAGCGCCCGCGAGCCGGAGGAGATCGAGAAGATACTGAGCGGTATTCCCGACCCGGTAGGAACCTTCTACCGCTACTCGCTGGCGAAATCGCTACTGCGTGCGAAAGTGACCCGTTGAGGAGGGATGGCACCATGGACGAAAGCATCCAGACCGTATGGAACGAAGCGCAAACCCGCGCGAACGAGGCGTACGCCGCTCAGCGTCGGCGCATTACGGTAGACCCCATCACCCGTCTGGAAGGACACGGCAAAATCGACATCTTCCTCAACGAGCAGGGAGAAGTGGAACGCGCCTACTTCCAGGTGCCCGAACTGCGCGGTTTCGAGGTCTTCTCTCTGGGGCGACCGGCGGAAGATATGCCCCAGATTACCAGCCGCATCTGCGGGGTATGCCCTACAGCGCACCACATGGCGTCTACCAAAGCGCTGGACGACCTGTACCGGGTGGATCCGCCTTCGCCCGCGAAGAAAATCCGCGAGCTGGTGTACAACACTTTCATGCTGGAAGACCACGCGCTGCACGTGTACGTGCTGGGCGGTCCCGATTTCATCGTCGGTCCCGACGCGCCGCCCGAGATGCGTAACGTGCTGGGCGTTATCCAGACGGTGGGCATAGACATCGGCAAGCGGGTTATCTCCACCCGCCGACGTCTGCGCGAGTTCATCGCCTACCTGGGCGGCAAAGTGGTACATCCCGTGCTGGGGTTGCCCGGTGGCGTGGCAAAGGGCATTGCCCCCGAAGACCTGCCCCAGTTCCAGCAGCTCGCCAAAGACGGACTGGAGTTCGCGCTGTTCACGCTGCAGGTGTTCAAAGACGTGGTGTTGAAGAACCCTGCCTATATGGACCTGATTACGTCCGACACCTATACGCACCGCACCTACTACATGGGACTGGTGGACGATCAGAACCACGTGAACTTCTATGACGGCAAGATACGGGTGGTCTCGCCGGAGGGCAAGGAGTACGCGAAGTTCACCGCTCAGCAGTATCTAGACCACGTTGCGGAGCATGTGGAGCCCTGGAGCTACGTCAAGTTCTGCTACCTGAAGGGGGTTGGCTGGAAGGGCTTTACCGACGGCGCGGAAAGCGGTATCTACTCGGTGGCGCCGCTGGCACGCTTGAACGCTTCCGATGGCATGGCGACGCCCGAGGCGCAGAAGGCGTACGAAGAGTTCTTCAATACCTTCGGACAGAAGCCGGTACACCACACGCTGGCAAACCACTGGGCGCGCGTGATTGAGATGGTGTACGCCGCCGAGCGCATCAACGAGCTCATCAACGACCCCGAAATCACCAGCCAGAACCTGCGCGTGATACCGACCGCCACTCCCACGGTGGGCATGGGAGTGGTAGAAGCCCCGCGTGGCACGCTGTTCCACCACTACGAAACCGACGAGAACGGTATCCTGCGCAAGGTGAACCTCATCGTTGCCACGCAGAACAATTCCGCGCGGATGGCGATGAGCGTGGAGAAGGCGGCGAAGGGACTGATACACGGCGGCGAAGTGTCCGAAGGGTTGTTGAACAAGGTGGAGATGGCGTTTCGGGCGTACGACCCGTGCCACGCCTGCGCGACGCACTCCCTGCCCGGGCAGATGCCGCTGGTGTTGAGCATCTACAACGCACACGGCGAGGTTATCCATCAGCAGAAGCGATGAACAAACGCAAAGCGCGCACGCTGGTGCTGGCACTCGGCAACGACCTGCTCGGCGACGACGGCGTAGGACTGGAAGCGGCTCGCCAAATCGCCGGGCAGGTGGATGGCTCGGTGGACGTGGTGGAGAGCAGAGAAGCGGGGCTCGCCCTGCTGGAGCTGCTGGAAGGCTATGAGCGCGCGCTGTTGATAGACTCTATCGTTACGGGGCGATATCCGCCGGGCACGGTACTGGAGTTCTCCTCGAACGACTTTCGCCGGGTGATAGCGCCCTCGCCACACTATGCGGGCTTGCCGGAGGTGCTGGAGATGGCTCGCCGGCTGAACCTGGTGTTTCCACAAGACATCCGCATCCTCGCCATGGAGGTACAAAACCCCTACGAGTTCCGTATCGGCTTTTCGGAGCCGGTGCAGGAGGCATTACCCCGGCTTGTTCAGCGGGCGTTGCAGATACTGAACGCACAGAACGAGTTGCCTCAGGACACTGCTTGCGCCGGGACATCGAATATGACATAATAGTCCCGTGACAGCGCGCAACGGCAATAAAATTCGGGTGACCATGCTTGCTCCCGCCCCTGAGGTGAAGGGAGGAATGTGCTCGTTTCTGCAGCTGGTCATGCGCACCGCGCCCGATGAGGTGGAGGTGAAGCACATTCCCACATGGAGCACGGGAAGCGGGTTCAGACGATTTCTCTTTTTTGCGGTCGCCTGCCTTCGCCTGTTGTATCTTCTCGTCATGCGAAAGACGGACATCATTCATCTACACTTCGCCAAAAAGGGCAGTGTATGGCGAAAGTTCATTCTGGCACGTATTGCCTCTCTCTTTCACCGCCCCGTCCTGCTCCATGCTCACAGCGGAGCCTTTCCCGATTTCTACCGTGCGCAGAAACAGTGGCAGCGCAGGTGGATAGCACGTACCGTGCAGAACGCATCGCGTCTGATAGTGCTTACTGAGCAATGGAGACGGTACTATTGTGAGGCGCTGGATGTCCCCGAGGAGCAGGTTGTGGCACTGCCGAACCCTGTGAAGCTGCCCGCGCAATTGCCTGCCCGGGCGGGAAGGGATACCATCACTTTCGTCTTCCTAGGCAGAATCGATGAGAACAAGGGCGCGTATCGTATCATCCAGGCGGCGTCGTTACTGCCTGCGCACCTGCAGCAACGTGCCCGATTTATTCTTGCCGGTGACGGCGACGTTGAAGTGGCGCGCCAGCAGGCACAATCGCTGAACCTGCCACAAGTGGCGGTACTGGGCTGGGTGGAACCATCCCGCCGAGAGGCATTGCTCGCCGAGGGGGATGTGCTGCTCCTGCCCTCCCTTCGCGAAGGCTTACCCATGAGCATTCTGGAGGCGATGAGCTGGGGGCTGCCGGTTATCACCTCGCCGGTAGGGGGGATACCGGAGGTCGTACGCGACGGAGTGAATGGATTGCTCGTGCCACCCATGGACGTTCCTGCACTATGCAAAGCCATACAGCAGCTGATAGAGGACGAAACGTTGCGCCTGCAAATGGGCGATAACGCACGTGCCAGTGTGGAGCATCTGGACATACACCGCTACTGGCAGCGACTGCTGGAAGTTTACCGGTGTGTGCTGCAAGCGGAGTGAGCTCGGAGCGAAACGGTGACACACAACGGACATACGGATAAACACAGGTTCGCAGTCGTTCATATCTTCAGCGCCATAGAGCACAGAACCGCCACTCGCCTCACTTACCTAATCGCGGTGCTTCTGGTCATAGCGGGCTCTTTATACTCCTTGCGTTTAGGCAATGCGTTGCGCTTCTCCGATGAACGCGACTACTGGACGATCGCCTCTCACCTTACCGAGCAGGGTATGTACTCGCTAGACGGTCTGAGACCTACCGCCTACCGTCCACCCGGTTACCCGCTGTGGCTGGCACTGTTGCAGAGGCTGGGAGGTGGTGTGCAAGCCGCCCGCATACTCAACTATATCCTGCTGGCAGGCACAGTGCTGCTTCTGTTTGCTCTGCTTCGCCATGTGCATAGCGAGCGCGCTGGCGCGATCGCCGCTCTGCTGGTCTGTGTGTATCCGGTGCTGTTCTACACAGCGGGTACTCTGTATCCGCAAACACTCATTGGGTTCCTGCTTGTGGCTTGGGTATACCTGCTGTTCGTAAACCTGAACCTGCCACGCGCAGCGCTGGCGGGCATATTGATGGGCTGGCTGGTACTCACCGCGCCCACCATGTTGTTTGTGCTGGCTGCTGCGGTTCCGTGGCTGTGGAAGCGTCCCTCCGGTGTGTGGCTCCTCCTGACCATCTTCCTGTGCGCAGGTGCTTGTGTCGGTGTCTGGACAGTGCGCAATTACCTGGCGTTTGGGGCGTTTATTCCCTTCTCCACCAACTCGGGAATCAATCTCCTGCTGGGCAACTCGCCCAAAGCCACGGCATGGTCCGGGGTGAACACCGACATCTCCGCCTACGCCGAGCGGGCGCGAGGGCTATCCGAATGGCAACGGGATGCGTTCTACCGGCGCGAGGCTGTGCGCTTTATCGTGGAGAACAAAGACAGGGCGTTCATGCTGTACCTGCACAAGCTGATGCACCATTTCCACTTTCGGAACCGACTGGCAACGCGCGCGGAATCCTCACCCTTGCGTGACTGGCTGATGCTGGTTACATACTACCCTTTGCTTGCGTTGGCATTGCTGCGGTTGGCTTTGCGAAGAAGGTATCCCCTCTCTCCACTGGAGATGTACCTGCTCGCTCTTTACTTGCTTGAAGCGATGATACAGGCGATGTTCTTCACCCGCATCCGCTTCCGCCTGCCCTTTGACCTGCTTTTGATCGCCGTGGATGCCAGCTTCCTTAACAGCCTGATAAAGGCGTACGCGCCGAGCAGGAGAGGAAACCTGTAGTGCCAATTCGAAATTGGTTGTGTATACGGAAGGGAGGCAATCACCATGACCATGCCCAGACTGGACAGCAAGGTGATCGAACACCACTATCAGCACGCGAAAGAGGTTTACGCTGCCTATGGTGTGGATACCGACAAGGTGCTGGAGCGGATGAAGGCGATCTCTATCTCCCTTCACTGCTGGCAGGGCGACGACGTAGGCGGTTTCGAGAACCCCCAAGGGGAACTGGGCGGCGGACTGGCGGTAACCGGCAACTACCCCGGCAAAGCGCGCACGCCTGACGAACTCCGCGCCGACCTGCTGAAGGCATACAGCCTCATCCCCGGCAAGCACCGCCTGAACCTGCACGCCTTCTACGTGGACTACCCCGAGAGGGTGGAGCGAAACCAGTTACAACCCAAGCACTTCCAGAGCTGGATAGACTGGTCGAAGGCGCACGGGATCCCGCTGGACTTCAACGGCACGTTCTTCGCCCATCCGTTAGCCAGCGATGGCTGGACGCTGGCGAGCGCGGACAGCGGCGTACGACAGTTCTGGGTGGAGCACGCTATCGCCTGCCGCAAAATCGCCGAGGCGATGGGCAAAGCGCAGGGCAGCCCGTGCATCCATAACCTCTGGATACCCGACGGCGAGAAGGACCTCCCTGCCGACCGCTGGTCGCCACGCCAGAGGCTGAAAGAGTCGCTGGATACTATCTACAGGGAGCCGCTGGACAGGCAGTACGTGAAAGACGCCGTGGAGTCCAAACTGTTCGGCATCGGCTCGGAGTCGTACGTCGCGGGGTCGTGGGAGTTCTACCTGCCTTACGCGGTGAAACACGACCTGCTGATATGCATTGACACCGGGCACTTCCACCCCACCGAACAGATTGCGGACAAAATCTCGGCGGTGCTGCAGTTCCTGCCGGAGATACTGTTGCACGTGAGCCGGGGCATCCGTTGGGATAGCGACCACGTGGTGATACTCAACGACGAAACCCGCTCTATCGCCGAGGAGATTGTGCGCGGAGATGCGCTGCACCGTGTGCATATCGGGCTGGACTACTTCGACGCCAGCATCAACCGGATAGCGGCGTGGGCCATTGGCACGCGAGCAATGCTGAAGGCGTTGTTGATCGCCTTGCTGGAGCCAACCCAAACGCTCAAAGAGCTGGAAGCCTCCGGCGATCGCACCGCTCGCCTCGTGCTGATGGAAGAACTGAAGACACTGCCCTACAGCGCGGTGTGGGATTACTATTGCGAGACGCAGGGCGTGCCCACCGGCGCAGTATGGCTGGAGGAAGTGCGCCGCTACGAACGCGAAGTACTGGCGAAGCGATAGAGAGAAAAACAGGTCCCAGGTACGCGGGGGGACAGCGTCCTGGGACCCACTCCACACGATCTCACTCGCAATTAGCTGCGGCGTCTATAGCGTAGAACCAGCAGTGCGCCTCCAGTCAGAACGGTCGCAGCCGTGCTTGGCTCGAAGATGTTGTCAATGCTCCGGAGTCCACCGCTTTCGCAGATGTGCTCCTGTTACTTTTCCCACCCCTATATAGTGCAAGAATCGTACCACAACAGGCGTTTTTGCCCTCTTTTACAGCATTTTTTCGCAAATTTTTTCGTCAGGGCAGCAGACGACTCATTAACTCCGCGTCCGCCGAGTCGGGATAGCGGCGGGCGATGTCGTTTGCGAAGCGTTTGAACTCCGTCAGCGTGACCGCACGCTTGCCCCGTTTCTGCGAGAGGTACGCCGCGCCCACAATGGCGGAGCACTCCGCCCCGAAGTTTTCGTCGCTGATGGAGCGCACGCCTTTGCGTACACACTCTACCATGTTGCGTATCTCGCCGTAGAAGGAAGAGGGCCAGTACTCCCACGTGGGCCCGGTCGCCTCCACGCGACGGCAACTCCCTGTGGCATCTTCCACCACCACGATACGCTTGTCGTCCTCGTGGGTGAAGCGGATGGTGCCCATCGTGCCGATAACCACCGTATCGGGCGAATCGCGATGGCTCCACGAGCCTTCCACGTGGGCGGTGCTCCATGCGCCCGTCTGCGGATGTTCGAAGCGTATCAGGATGTGCCCATCGTCTTCCACACGCACCTGCTGGAACTGCCCGGACAGGATGCGTTGGGGCATGCGGATGGTGATGCCTATCGGCTCGGCGGCTTTGACGGTGGTCGGTCGCTTCTCCAGCCCGGATAGATACCACGACGCGCCGACGGCGTGAATGCCGTTATCCAGCAGGGAGCCACCTCCGCCCGTTTCGGCGTTCCAGAAGTTGGGGTTACCTTCCGGTCCGCCGTGCGCCGTCGCCAGAAACATCATCACCGGCTCGCCTATCCAACCGGCGTCAATCAGCTTCTTTGCGGTGTAATAGAAGGGGTCCCACAGCCAGTTCTCATTGTGCTGGTACAGCCTGCCCGTACGTTGAACGGTCTCCACCACACGCACACACTCCAGCCACGTACGCGCCATCGGCTTCTCGCACATCACGTGCACGCCTGCCTCCAGCGCGGCAATCGCCATCGGCGCGTGCAGGTTCGGTTGCGTGCAGATGTCCACCAGGTCTAGGCGTGCCTCTTTTAGCATCGTCTGCACGTCCTGATACAGCTTCACCGCCTGAATGTCTTGTCGCAGGCGTTCGGCGGTCTCCTTGTCGCCGCGCTCTTCCGCCTGTTGTGCTTTCTGTTCGTACAGCTCCTTCATGCGCCGCTCGGCAGCGGCCAGGCTCTGCTCCGAAACGTCACACAAAGCCACCAGCTGGCAGGAAGGCAGGTCGGGATAGGCAGACAGGTGCGCTCCACGAAAGATGCCCCCCGTGCCGATGGCTCCAACCCGAATACGTTTCACCGTGCATGAACCTCCTCATCGCGAATGTGTATCAACTCTGGATTCGCGAGAGAAGGAAAGCCTCCTGCGACTACGACCCATCTGGGCTGAACTTGTCGGGGTACAACGATAGATGCACCGGCTTCACCGTGCCAGACTGTAACAGCACCAGTACCCACCCCCCCGCACCCGACGGCGGGGTGTCGCGGCGGTTCTCCAGCTTGAAGAAGGTCGCCCAGTGCCAGTTGCAGTCCACCAGCGGGGTCTGCTCGCCCCATTTGCCCTCGCCGTAGTTGGGGAACGGCTGCCACCAGCCCAGTTCGTGCGCAATGCCCCAATTGGGAATGTAGTCGTAGCTGACCCCCGTCAGCAGGTATAGGTTGCCCTCGAGGCGCGGGTTACCCGGATGTTGCCCCTTCTGCGAGTCGGATGGGCAGATGAACAGCGGCGTGGAGGGCTGGTACGCGGGATACAGTGCGCTCAATCGGGGTGGGAGGGCATCGTAATCCTGCAGGTACATGCGTGCCGCCATCCCTATCTGGCGCAGCTGGCTCATGCACAAGGCGCGTCGGGCGTTCGCTCGCACCTGCGCGAACACAGGGAACAGTATCGCCGCCAGTAGCGTGATGATAGCAATCACGACGAGCAGCTCCACCAGCGTAAAAGCGATTGTCCGGCGGTTCATGGCTCGCTCCTGAGAATAAAAGATCCATCCTTTATGATGACACAGCAGGGATGATGGTTACAATAGCCACAGTGGTCTGTCAAGGCTCATTCTTCTGGAGGGCGAGGCTCCTGCCGAGCCGTTATGGTATGTGATGTTCGCCCTCCAGAGGGGCGAAGCCAAGATTCATCATTGACGCTCTAATAGTTAGAGCGTCAGATGCCAGAGTGGGGTACACTAAAGTGGTAATGGCGACGGAGCATGACCTTTCAACGATGAGGATGAGCGCAACGACCCATATTACCATCATCGGAGGCGGTTTCGCCGGTTCGGAGGCGGCGTGGGCGGCGGCGCAGGCGGGCGTGCGAGTGCGCCTGTACGAGATGCGTCCGGTGCGTCAGACGCCAGTGCACCACACCGCATACCTCGCCGAGCCGGTCTGCTCGAACTCCTTCAAGTCTAATCTCGTCACCACCGCCTCCGGTTTGCTAAAGTGGGAGATGCGCCAGCTCGGCTCGATAGTGCTGGCGTGCGCGGAGGAGGTTGCTGTGCCTGCGGGTGAGGCACTGGCGGTGGACCGCGAGCTGTTCGCCCAGGTGGTAACACAGCGGCTGGAAGCCCATCCGCTGATAGAGATTGTGCGCGAAGAGGTCACCGACATCCCGCCTGACCGCCCGCTCATCATCGCCACCGGTCCGCTTACCTCCGATGCGCTGGCGCAGGCGATAGGCAGGCTCACCGGCAGTAAACGCCTCTACTTCTACGACGCGGTTGCCCCTATCGTGGATGCCCTCACGCTGAATATGGAACGCATCTTCGTCGCCTCGCGCTACGGCAAGGGCGACGCCGCCTACCTGAACTGTCCCATGACGCGCGAGGAGTACGAAGCCTTCGTAGACGCCCTGCTGTCGGCGGAGACGGTACAACCACACGACTTCGAGGAGCCCCGTTACTTCGAGGGTTGCCTGCCCATCGAAGAGATTGCTGCGCGAGGCAGGGACGCCCTCCGCTTCAGCCGTTTCAAACCGGTTGGTCTGGTAGACCCGCGCACGGGCAAACGTCCCTATGCGGTGCTGCAGCTGCGCCAGGAGAACCTGCAGGGCACGCTGTACGGGCTGGTGGGCTGTCAAACACGCCTCAAGTGGGGCGAGCAGAAGCGCGTGTTCCGCCTGGTGCCCGGCCTGGAGAACGCGGAGTTTGTACGCTACGGTGTGATGCACCGCAATACCTATATCCACTCCCCGACCCTGCTGGAGCCGACCCTTCAGCTGCGCTCGGAGCCCGGCATCTTCTTCGCGGGGCAGATTACGGGCGTGGAAGGCTATATCGAGAGCGCGATGTGCGGTATCGTTGCCGGGCTGAATGCCGCGCGTTTGGTGAAGGGAATGCCACCGGTAGCACCGCCGCCGGACACCATGATGGGAGCACTGCTGGACTACATCAGCCATTACGCAGGCAAGGAATTCCAGCCGATGAACGCGAACTTTGGCTTGCTACCGGAGCCGGAACCGCCCGTGCGCGACCGTCACGCACGTGTTGCTGCGAAGGTGGAAAGAGCACAGCGGTCGCTGGGGGAGTTTCTCGATGCAATCCGCCGATAACCTCTACGCCTGGATAGATGCCTTCGCCGCCGACCTGCGGCACCGCCGACGCGCCTCCGAGAACACCCTGCGTGGCTACGCACGAGATATCGTGCAGTTCACAGAGTTTCTGGAACGAGAATATCCCCGGACGCGCTGGCAGGATGTACAACCTGCCACCGTGCGCGCGTTTCTGGCGGAGCTGCACCGACTGGCGATGTCGCCGCGCAGTATCGAGCGCAAAATCGCCGCCCTGCGGGCGTTCTTCAAGTATCTGCAACATCGCGGCATCGTGTCCAGCAACCCTGCGCAGGCTGTACACGCTCCCCGTCACGACCAGCAGCTGCCCAAGGTGCTGGCACAACAGCAAGTCAACCGGCTTCTCACCGCCCCCGACGGCGACGACCCGCTCTCGGTTCGCGACAGGGCGATTCTGGAGCTGCTCTACGCTACCGGTATGCGCGTAGGTGAGTTGACCAGCCTGCGCCTGCAGGATATCGACTGGAGCCAGAACGCTATCCAGGTGTTGGGCAAAGGGAACAAGGCGCGAATCGTGCTCTTCGGGCGGGCAGCGCAGGAGGCGTTAAGCGAATGGGTGAGCCGTGCCCGCCCGCGTCTGCTGGCAAAGGGGCAGGCAAAAGAGGAAGGCTGGCTCTTTCTGAACGCACGCGGAACGCGCTTGACCGACCGCAGTGTGCGCCGGGTGATAGACCGCTATGCGCCGGGCTTGAACAGCGACTTCAAGCCCACACCACACTCCCTGCGCCACTCGTTTGCCACGCACCTGCTGGATAGCGGAGCCGACCTGCGCACCGTGCAGGAACTGCTGGGACACGCCAACCTGACTACCACGCAGATTTACACCCACGTCAGTCGCGAACGGTTGAAAGAGGTTTACCGAAAGGCACACCCACGGGCGAAGAGCGAGGAATAAGTAAAGGGGTTCACCGACGATTAAGCAGGAACCCCCCTTCACAGCTCCGGTAGCGACGAACGATCCGACATTTCGGTGGACAAGCAGGCGGATTGCTCCTTGACCTCTCGGGAGACATTGCGTACAATAGATGCGTATTATTCTATTGGCTGTAGAAATGTGGAAATGAGGAGGTATATCGTGCGCTATCGAAGCCTGTTCGTGGTTGGGTGGTTGCTCCTGTTGTCTACACCATCATGGGCGCAGCAGGTGCTCTCTTTGCAGGAAGCGCTATCGTTGGCAGAAAAGCACAATCCGCGCCTGCAAGCAGTGCAGGCGCGTCGGGATGAGTCGGTTGCTCGCGCCCGGGCAGCATCTGCCATGTTATCGCCGCAGGTTTCCGTATCGGGCTGGCTGGCGCAGGGCACGGTAGACAACATGCTGGCGTCTGCGCCAGGGGTGATGCCCGACTCTATGCGCATGGCGTCACGCGACGGCTTTGCCTCGTCGCAGGTAAAGCTTTCCCTGCCGCTGTTCACCGGTGGGAGACTGCAGATGATGGCGCGCGCCGCCCGTGCCGAAACCGAAGCGATGTCCGCCGAGGTGCAGGAGATGCACCAGGAGGTGCGCCTGGAGGTTATCATGCGCTATTTGCAGGCGTTGCTGCGCCGGGAGCTGGTAGAAGTGGCAAAGAAGCGATATGAAGCCCAGCAAGAGCAAACGCGTATTATGGAACAGATGTATGAGACCGGCAAGGCGCCTCTGGCGTTTGTGTTGCGCAGTCGTGCGGCGGAAGCGGATGCGAAACAAGCGTTGACCACTGCCGCCAACGACTTCCACAAGAGCTTAATTGACCTGCAGGTGAGTATCGGATTATCGCCGACCGGCGAGGTGGTCCTGCCCCAGCAGCTGGAACCCCCCGCCTTCACATTGCCCGATACGCTGGAGGGAGCGGTCAAGCGCGGTTTGCAGCGACGCGCTTTGCTGCAATCTCAACAGGCACGCCTCCGTATGACAACACTGGAGCGTCGGGCTGCGGAGGGGGCACTGTTGCCACAGGCGTACCTGACCGCTTCGCAGGACTGGATGAAAGAAGAGGGGATGAAAGCACAGTCAGGCTACACAGTAGCGCTGATGGTCAGCGTGCCGATTTGGACGGGTGGACAGCTACAGGCGCAGGTACGCGAAGCCACCTCCCGCGAGCAAGCGGAAACGGCCATCTCACGTGCCCTGCAACTGCAGGTAGAAAGTGAGGTGCGACAGGCGTGGCTGGACATCCAGACCGCCACCGCCAACCTTGCCACCGCTGATGCTGCGCTGAAAGACGCCGAAGAAGCGTATCGCGTTGCTGCACTGCGCGTACACGAGGGTAAAGCCCCTCTGGTGGAGCAAATCGACGCCCTTGCCGCGCTGACCGAAGCACGCACCCGGCTACTGGAAGCGCAAACCGAGCAGTCCATGGCGCAGGCTCGCCTGCTGCGCGCGATGGGTGACCTGTAGCTACTCCGTCTTCTTTCGCAGTAGAGCGACGAACAACGTGGAGCGCGTTTCCTGTATAATCACCGCCTGGAAGTGGGTGATTTCCCAACCATGCGACACCAGCTCGTTCAGGTGTTGTTCCATCAGGCGGTCGTCGGTGGTGCGCACGATACGGTACTCCACTGTTGCCAGCTTGGCGACCTCTTCCTCCCCATGCAGGATATGGTATAGCGGTTTAATGTGGCGCTCCAGCATGGTATCCACGGACAGGTCCAGCTCCGCTTCACGGGGTTCCAGTCCTAACCAGATACGCTCGTCGCCGTCGCGGTAGATGATGAAGCCCGCTTCTACCACCACCTCTTCTTGAATCTCCGGCTGGGACAGCATCTGATGGCAATGTTCGGCGGAAACCAGCCACATCTGCGAGTGACGAGGCAACCCCAACGCGCTGTACTCGTGGTCGGTGCGCGGCTCACCCGCCACACGCTCCAGCACCAACCCGCCCTTTACGGCGGAGGCGACAACAGGGGTAGGAACGGCACAGAAATTGCGGTGTAACCAGTCAGCGTACGTTCGTAGCATGTCAGCACCTCCTCTACACGAACGCGCCGCTGCGTGGTGCACCTGCGTGCTACATCAAGGCTGTGGAGACGGGTCGATAGTCTGATATTTTGCACTCACGCGGCGTCCCGCGTATTGCTGCCCCGATTATAACAACCAAGCAACATTTTGTCAAACGCCCGGCTTGTTTCACGCGCTTCGTTTGCCCTTCTCCACCAGCAGCCGATGTAGCCACTTTGCCCCTTCCGGTGGCAAGGGAGGTTCCGGCTCCTGGGAGTAGTCTATCCACAGGTCATACCGCCCGACCTCATAACAGCGGTTCACCAGTTCCTGCAGGTCCAGCAGCACGTCCTGGTCCGTAGGGCGCAGGGGGATGGCGATTTGAGGCAGCCTCTGATTGAGGGCAATCGGGTAGACCTCGCGCTTTTTCGGCTGCCAGCTGCGATAGACAACCACGAAGTAGGGGGTGTGCCGCTCCGGCGGGATGTTCCCAAACGGAATACTCAGCACCCATTGACCGGTGCGCAGCAGATCAATCTCTACCAGGTTCACTCCCGCTTCAATAACCCCTCTCTGTTTGCGCAAATAGACATCCTGACCCTCCCCAGGCAGCTTGTTAGCCACGCTGAGCACCTCGATTACCGTAATGACCCTCCCACCCGACAGGTCTACCACCTCGATATAGGTCTCCGTAATCGGCTCCTCTTCTACCTCGATAATGAGCCGTTGAGTGGCCACTTCTTCCAGCACGGCGGTAGTGGTTGCCGTGCCTCCCCCGCCGACGGGTTCTCGGGACTCGGAGACATGTACGTCGGGATAGATGATGCGGCGGATACCGTCATGGGGCACGTCCACGTACACGCGCTCCTCAATACGTGCCACCATGCCGGGCGGAAGCTGCATCTGCAACGCCTCACGAGCGTACACAATGAGCGAGGCGTGCACGTCCCGCCAGTAGCGTTCCAGATACGGGTTCATTCCGGGGAAGGGGTTCATGCTTTCATTATACCTCACCAGAGGCGAGATGGGAAGCTGTTGTGCTTTTTACCTCTGAATCATCAGGGTGCGTGAGAGGCGAGCGGCGCGGTCGGGAGGCATCAGCGCGAGGATTTGCGCCACCTGCCGCTGTTTCATGCGACGCAACAGAGGCACCACTTCGCGGTCGTCCATCTTCTCCATGATACGCACCGCCTCCTCAGGCTCCATGTTCTCATACACCTTCGCCACCCAGCCAATCTGCCGACCGGCGTTATCGCCAGCAGAAGCGGGAGCGGTTACCGGCGGCTGCACGGCGGGACGGGGCGGTTCAGCAACTTTCATGGGGCGAGAGGCTTCAGGAGCGGGGCTGGAAGAGTGCTCTTCCTTCGTATCGGCTTTGACCGCCTGCTTGCGGGGGAGTAGTCCCACCGTGCGGGCGAACTTCGCCAGCGCGGGGTTTTTCGCCGTCAGCTTCGCCACCGGAATAACGCCCATCTTCGCCAGTCCGTACGCAACCCCCAGTAGTGCCAGCAGAAGTATCAGCACCAGCAACAACCGCTTCATCGGCGCTCACCCTGCCACAGCTCCATCACCCTCTGCACGAATTTCTGGGTTTCCGCATACGGGGGGATGCCCCCATACTGGCGCACTGCCGGTCCTCCCGCGTTGTACGCCGCCAGCGCGAGGCGCACATCGCCGAACTCATTCAGTAGCCCCCGCAGCAAGCGCACACCACCACGCAGGTTCTGCTCGGGGTCAAAGGGATTGCTGACGCCCATCGCTTCGGCGGTACCCGGCATCAGCTGCATCAAACCCATTGCTCCCTTCGGCGAAACCGCGTTGGGGTTGCCGCCGGATTCTGCCCGTACCACCGCTCGCACCAGTGCCTCATCCACCCCCTCTTCCTGCGCCACGCGCGCTATCAACTCGCCGATTGCAGCCGGTAACATAGCGGTAGCGCTCCGCTGCGCCACCCGCAGTGCCTGCGCGAACCCGGAGGACGGGCTGACGGAAGGCGTAGCAATAGATAACTGCTCCACCCTTTGCCACAGGGCTTGCATTCGGGCAATCGCCTGTGCGTACAGGCTACTCACGCTCCTCACCCCCTGTGTGTAAGGTCAAAACGCCCGGTGATCGCACCGATCGCGCCGTCGCAAGCTCATCCAGTGCTTTCTGCTCGATGCGCAATATTTCCTGACGCCACTGTTCGTAGTGCTTCTCTCGCAAGCGTTCCAGTGCTTTGCGTTCGCGCTGTGCCTGCGTCAAAGCCTGTCGTTTCTCTTCCAGCACCTTCTCTGCCTCTGCCACCCGTTCGCGCTGTGCCTCGATGCGCTCTTCCAGAGCGGACAGATAGGTTTGTTCTACATCCAGCAGTTCCACCGTCAGACGCTGCTGACGATGCGAACGGCGCAGACACTCTTCGCGTTCCACAACCAGTTTGTGCAACACCGCCTGCTCGTGCAGTAGCTGCGCTTGCGCTTGTGTAAAGGCACGCACCGCCTGCTCTTCCCGCCGTTGACGGTAGTCCAGAACTTTTTGTAGAGAGAACTCAAATCGTCGCATAGCACTGGTAATGAGATTCTTCGCTCCGTTCAGAATGACACAAGCGCACAAACGCTCACCGATACGCTGTTAGGATGACAAAAGCCCATAAACGCTCATCAACACGCACGCAATCAACCCAATCAATTTATCAATCAACGAACAATGTTTTCAACCGCTGTATCGTCTGCTCCAGCGGGCATCCCTCCATCTTGCCCTGTTGCAAGAACTCACGCACCTTGCCGATGTAGCGCAGGGCGTAGTCGATATCGGGGTTACTGCCCTGCTGGTACGCGCCGATGTTAATCAGGTCTTCCGCCTCGGTGTAGTCCGCCAGCACCTTACGCACCTGCGCCGCCGCCTGCCGATGTTCCTCATCGGTGATTTGGGGCATCACGCGCGAGACGCTTGCCAGCACATCAATGGCAGGATAGTGGTTGCGGTGCGCCAACGCACGCGACAACACAATGTGCCCGTCCAGGATGCCCCGCACGGTGTCGGCGACCGGCTCGTTCATATCATCGGCTTCCACCAGCACGGTGTACAGCCCGGTAATTGTGCCCTTATCCGATGTGCCCGCGCGTTCCAGCAGACGAGGCAGAATGGCAAACACCGAGGGCGTGTAGCCGCGTGTGGCAGGCGGTTCGCCGATAGCCAATCCCACCTCGCGCTGCGCCAGCGCAAGGCGTGTGACCGAATCCATCATCAGCAACACATCCAGCCCCTGATCCCGGAAGTACTCGGCAATGGTTGTGGCGACCATCGCCGCTTTAATGCGCAGCAGCGCAGGCTGATCGGACGTCGCGACCACCACCACCGACCGCTTTAGCCCTTCCTCACCCAGGTCCTCTTCTATGAACTCGCGTACCTCACGCCCACGCTCGCCGGTGAGGGCGATGACGTTCACATCCGCGCTGGTGTAGCGGGCAATCATGCCCAGCAGGGTACTTTTGCCCACACCGGAGCCGGCGAAGATGCCGATACGTTGCCCCTTGCCGACGGTAAGCAACCCGTCAATCGCCCGTACCCCCAGACTGACCGCTTCGGTAATGCGTTTGCGAGCCAGGGCATTCGGGGGCTGGCGGTTCACCGGATACAGGGTGTCTGGAGTAATCGGTGGCCCGCTGTCCATCGGTCTGCCCAACCCGTCCAGCACGCGCCCCAGCAGGCATTCGCCGACAGGTACTTTGTGTACCATGCCCGTTGCTACCACCTGACTGCCGGGCGTGATACCCTCCATCTCCCCCAAAGGCATCAACAGCACGCGGTTCTGCCGAAAGCCCACCACCTCCGCAAAGATGGGAGGGCGTGTGCGCTGGAAGTGAATCTCGCAGACCTCACCTACACGCGCAGCGGGTCCGACGCTTTCTATGACCAGCCCGATAACCTGTTGCACCCGACCGTGCACCTTTATCGGGTCCAGCAGGCGCAATCGCTCCCGCGCTGCCGACAGGTCGGGTGGAGATAATGGTAGCAGGTTTTCAGGCGCGTTCCGCATCTTCGCTCACCCCTATCCGTTACGCCGCCTGATCCTCCTGCCGTAGCGATTTCTCTACCGACTGTATTTGTGTGCGCAAAGAAGCGTCGATAGTACCGCTGGGCGTCTCAATAATACAACCACCACCGCCTACACGCTGGTCGTCTACAATCTCTATCTGCTTTACCCCGTCGCACACGGCGAGGAAGTCCTCCCGATGCTCCCTGGCAATCCGCAGGTCGTCGGGATGCACCCGGATACGTACGTGTTCGGTGTCCACCACGCGCCGCAGGGCGTGCTTAATGATGGACAGGGTAGCTTCACGACGCGCCTGAATCTCCTCGCGCAGCACCTTGCGGGCGATTTCCAGCACAAGGTCTACTACCTGCGGCTCCATCTCCTCCCAAAGTCGCTGTCGCTCGGCGAGGATGGCGTCCACCAGCTTTTGCACCTCGCTACCCAGAGCTTCTATCGCTTGTTGATAGTGGCGTAACCCTTCCTCACGCCCCAGCTGCAAGCCCTCTTCATAGCCCTTGCGCACCGCATCCTGGCGCATCTGGTCCGCCTGCCGGTGCGCTTCCGCCAGAACGCGCTTCGCTTCCGCCAGCAACTCTTCGGGGGTGGGACCTGTCGATTCATGTTCTTGCTCCTGCGGTTCGGAGGGTGTTTGGATAACCCGCAGAGGAGACCCCACCCATCGGGTGAAGCGAGCCAGCTGGTTGCCCTTGAGTACCTGCCCCAGCATCGGTTACACCACCATCTCTTCCGCACCGCCGCCACCACGCGCGATGACGATTTCGCCAGCCTCCTCCATGCGTCGGATGATGGCGACGATGCGCTGCTGAGCCTCTTCCACGTTGCGCAGGCGCACCGGACCCATGAACTCCATATCCTCTTTGAGCATGTTGGCGGCGCGTTCGGACATGTTCTTGAAGATACGCTGACGCACCTCCTCGCTGCAACCCTTGAGTGCGAGCGCAAGCTCCTTCATGTCCACCTCCTTGAGCACCGCCTGGATGGAGCGGTCGTCCAGCTGCACGATGTCCTCGAACACGAACATCATCTTCTTGACCTCTTCCGCCAGCTCAGGGTTGGTCTCGGAAAGGCTGTCCAGTATCATGCGCTCGCTGGTTCGGTCTACCCAGTTGAGCAGTTCCACCAGCGCCTTCACACCGCCGGCGGTGGTGAAATCCTGCGAAATCACCGAGGAGAGCTTGCGCTCCAGCACCTTCTCTACCTCCCGAATCACGTCGGGCGGGGTGCGATCCATGATGGCAATGCGGTGTGCCACCTCCGCCCGCAATTCGGGAGGTAGCCCTTGCAACACCTGCGCTGCCTGATTGGGAGGAAGGTAAGCCAGTATCAGCGCAATGGTTTGCGGGTGCTCATCCTGAATGAAGTTCAGCAGCTGGCTGGGGTCCGTTTTCTTGATGAAGTCGAACGGCACAATCTGCATCGCCTGAATGACGCGGGTGATGAGCTCGTTGGCTCTTTCGGGACCGAAAGCGTTCTCCAGCACCTGCCGGGCGTGTTGCAAACCGCCCTCCGCGATATACTCCTGTGCCACACAGAGGTCGTGAAACTCCTCGATAATCGCTTCGCGCACCTCTGGCGGGATTTTGCCCATGCGGGCGATTTCGAGGGTGATTTGTTCTACCTCGTCCTCATCCAGATGGCGCAGTACCTTGCCTGCCACATCGGGCCCCATCGCCACAATCATCACCGCCGCTTTCTGGCGATGTGTGAGCTGTGGCGTCGCAGTTCGTGTAGTCATTATCGCTCGTCCTCCGCCAACCAGCCTTTAATCAACATGGCAACCTTCTCCGGCTTCTGGTCTGCCAGCCGGATGACGCTCTCCAGATTCACGTCCACGCGCTCGCGAATGGGGGTGATTTCCACTTCTTCTTCAGACAGGGCATCTGTACGGTGTGTCTTCCGCATCTCCGCCGCTGCTTGCTCGGGCAGATCCCCGTCCGCTCCCTCGGTTCCCGCAGCCTCCTCAGGCACGCTGCCCCCCGGCAACGACATAACCACGCCCTCGGGCGTCTGCGCCACACGCGCCGGTCGCAACGCCTTCGCCAGAAGCAACAGCACAATCAACAACATCGCCAGAGGGAGATAGCGCAGTGCGGTGTCTATCAGCTGACGGCTGGCAAACTGTTTGCGGGCAGCTTCCGCCTCCTTCGCCAGCGTGTTGTCGAAGGGGATGCTTTCCACAATCACGCGGAACCGACGATTGGGGTCGCTCTGGTCCGCGCCGACCGCACCCTCCAGGAAGGTACGCACCTTCTCCACCTGCTCCTGCGGCACCGAAGCGTCTATCATGGCCGCCACCGACATACGTACCACCCTGCCGGGCGTCTTCACACGGTGGATAGTGCTCTGTCCCACCTCGTAGTTCGTGGTGGTAGAGGAGTGTTTGTATTCGCCGGGTGCTCCTGCGGGCGTTGTGGGGTATGTTGGCACGCCTGCAGTACCGCTTCCCCCGCGCGGTGCGGCGCCGCGCACGGTCTCTTCGGTGCGTGTCTCGCTCACAGGCGTGCCCTGCCCGTCAGGTCCGGTTTCGATCTGCTTCTGGTTGACCTCCTCGCGGTCCAGGTCCAGTTCGGCGGTGACCGTCAACCTCGATTTGCCCGGTCCCAGCACCGCGTCGAGCTGCTGCTGGAGCTGGCGCTGGATGGTCTCCGCATACGCGCGTTCCAGTTCCAGCTTGTTGCTTGCCACGCCGGGCGCCATATCCGAAGCCTGCGAGCCATCCCAGAGCAGGTTGGCATATTCGTCCACCACCGAGACGTTGTCCGGCGACAGCCCTACCACGCTGCGCGATACGAGGAAGACGATGGAGGCAATCTGCTCGCGTGTGAGCTGCTGCCCCGGTTTGAGGTCTACCATCACGCTCGCTTTGGCAGGCTTCTTCTCGCCGACGAAAGGCGAATCGATGGCAGGGGTGATATGCACGCGCGCGCCCGCTACCGGCTGCAGGCGCGAGATGGTGTTCTGGAGAGCCTCTTCATGCGCGATACGGGTGGTCTCCTGTTCCACCGTCTGAGTGGTACCGAAGCCCAGCTTCTCCAGCCGGCTGTAGCCCAGCGTGCCCTGATTGGGCAATCCCTCCGCCGCCAGAGAGAGTAACATCTCATCACGGTTTCGGGCGGGCACTTCGATCGTGCTGCCCCCGGCGGAGAGACGATAAGGGACCTTCGCCTGCTTCAGCCGCGCGACGATGGCGCCGGAGTCCGACGGCGATAAGCCGGTGTACAGCACGTCCCACTCCGGCTGAGTCGCCCAGAAGGAGAGGGCTATCATCACGATGACCAGCCCCACTGCCGAAGCAACGGCGATCAGCCGGGTCTGGCGGTCACTGGTCTGCCACCACTCGCGCACTCGTTCCAGCATCGGCTATACCTGCATCCGCATGATTTCCTGATACGCCTCTACCACCTTGTTGCGCACCTGCATCGCCAGCTGCAGGGCGATAGAGGCTTCCTCCGCCGCGGTGACCACGCGTACCAGGTCGTCGGTCTCGCCTGCCGCGAACTGCCGGGCCAGCTCGGCGGCGTCGTTCTGCATCTGGTTTATCCTGTCAAACGCATCCTTGAGCGCGTCGGTGAAGGAGAATTCTGTTCCCTCGCCCGACTCTGTGGGAGAGGGGAGAAGAGCTCCTGTTGCCCCCGGCAGCACAGAGTTCAAGCGAATGTCCATCATCTACTCCCCCTTATGCGTTCCTGCCGATGTCCAGCGTGCGCAAAGCCATCTGCTTCGCCGCGTTCATCGCGGTGACGTTTGCCTCGTACGCCCGCGTAGCGGTAATCATCTCCACCATTTCGGTTACCACGTTCACGTTGGGCATCAGCACATAACCGTCGGCGTCGGCATCGGGGTGCCCCGGATTGTACACACGCTGAGGAGGGCTTGTATCTTCTGCTATCGCCGCCACACGCACGCCGCCCCTGCCCATCGCCGGCGCGGACTGGATGCCCAGCAGGTCCGCAAAACCGGTGGGACGCTCTTCCAGTATCGCCACCTTGCGCCGGTAGGGACCTCCTGTCGCTGTGCGCGTGGTGTTGACGTTTGCCAGGTTATCGGCGATAACGTCCAGACGCAACCTCTCGGCAGTCAAGCCGGATGCGCTGATGCGTAAGGAGTTAAAGATGCTCACGTGTGCTTACCTCCCTCCACCCGTGATGACCGTTTTCAGGCTCTGGTAGCGACCGGTAATCAGCTGGCTGAGCGCCTGGAAGCGTATCTGGTTTTCGGCGAGTTGCGCCATCTCGTAGTCGATATCCACCGTGTTCCCGTCGGGGCGCATAGGCGCATCCTCATCAGGGGTTACTTGAGGTTTTGCCAGCCGGGGAGGCGACAGTGCGTAGTGACGCGGGTGGGTAGTCTGCAGAGGTGTTTGCTGGGCAGCGCGCAGAAACTCTTCAAAGGACACGTCGATTCGCCGGTAGCCGGGGGTGTTCACGTTCGCGATGTTGTGCGCAATCGCTTCCTGCCGCAGAGCACATGCATGAAGTGCCTGCTTCAGCAAGGGGTAATTTCCGCCAAACAGCTTATCCGTCATCGGTTTCCCTCCTCAAAACAGCCCGCAACAATCGTTTCCATCGGCTTTCGTCTGTCGGCGCGTTTTTCCAGATTTGCGCCGGTTCCACCCTCTCTCCTCGCAACAACGCGCGGGGCACGCCGTCGGTCAGCATTCGCGCTACGTGCGGTCCGTATGTGCGTCGGAGCAGTTCCGCCGCCTCGCCCAGATCGCACCGGCGGTGTGTCACACCGTGGCAATCCGAAGCCACCACGCTGACCAGCCGTCGCTCCGTCAGCTCGTAGGCGCATCGTGCCGCCGCTGGCGAAGCCTTGCCCGGTATCAGAGAGCCGGTGGTCACTTGCAAATGCACGCCCATCTGCACCAGCTCCTCCAGCAAGCCCAGGTGATTCTGGAAGAAGCGGTGGCGTTCGGGATGCGCTAGCACCACGCTCCAGCCCGCGTCCAGCAGACTCTGGATGACTGCCTTGCCGAAAGGCGGCCATTGCTCCCAAGGTGGTTCCACCAGCACTGCGTGCCCGCTGTCGCCCAGCGACATCCACTCATCACGCTGTAATCGCTCCGGCAGGTCGGCGGTTAACGGGATCTCGCAACCGGGCAGTATCTCTATCGGAACACCCTTCGCCTGCATCAGAGCGTTCAGGTCAGCCACCTCGCGCCGAATCCGCAAGGCGTCCAGCTCCTGTCGCTCGCCCCAGCGGAGGTGCGGTGTTGCTACCATGACGCTCACGCCCTGTGCGACCGCATCTTCCGCCATGAGCAGCGCCTCGCTGATGTCCTGGAGACCGTCATCGACGCCGGGCAGAATGTGGGTGTGGAGGTCTATCATGATGGGGCTAACGTCGGAACACCGAATAGACCGCCAGCAGCGTGCCAAGTACCGCCGTCCATTCGTAATTGGGTCTGGGGCGCGAGGGCACAATCACCACGTCGGTCGGCTGCAGGGGAAAGCGCGCTCCCTGCGGGGTGGTCGCGTTCACCTGCAGGAACTGGTTGCCACGGTTCACCACCACGCGCTCCAGCCGTGCCTCGCGGGTGGGACCTCCTGCGGCAGTCAGCGCATCCATTAGCGTCTCGCAGCGTCCCTTTGCCCAGCCGTATGCTCCTGCCCTCGCGACCTCACCGATAACGAACAGGGTATTTTCCCGTTCCGGCACGCGGATGGTCATGCCTGGCTGGAGCGGTCGTTGGCGCACGCCGGCATCCAGTAGGTCTACCACCTCCGTCCTTTCACCCACTTGCACCTCAGCGCGAGACGGGTCTCCGAATGTCAAGGTGCCTCCGGCGGTCGCCAGTGCTTCTTCCAGGTTTCGTAGCGTGCCTACCGAATACACTCCCGGACGTGCCACCGCACCGGTGACGGTGAAAGCGGCTTCAGAGACAATCAGGTTATCACCCGGTTGAAGCACGAAGCGTACCGCTGAATCCTCTCGTGAGAGATTATCGGTAAACCTCACGGAGAACTTTACGTCTTGCGCCTGCTCTCTGCGCAGAACGGTGAGGTGGTTGCGGTCGGCATTGGCGGTGAATCCCCCTGCCAGCGCAATTGCTTCGGCGACGGTTAAGCCGGGCTGCAGAGGATAGACGCCCGGACGAGCCACCGCTCCGAGCACGAAAATCTGATGTTGCGCGAAAGATTTGACGATGACGCTGACGCGGGGATTTTTCACCCAGCGGGAAAGGGAACCGGCAACCTGTCGCGCCAGTTCGTCCGGGGTGATGCCCTGCGCGCGCAGTTCGCCCACCACCGGCAAGGAGATGTTGCCGTCGGGGCGTACGATGACCGTGCGGGAGAGGTCTTCATACCCCCAAACAGCAACTTCCAGCGTGTCGCCCGCGCTGATGCGATAGTCGCTTGCGCTTCCTGCACCACTGGGCAGAAAAAGACACAACACGCCAATCAGCAGGGCAAGCCTGCCCCACATCGTCGGTTACACCTCTTCTTCCTCTTCTTCCAGCCCTTTTTCCTCTTCCTGAGCCAGCTCCTCCAGCGAGGTGGTGTCCAGCCCCTCCTCGCGCTCGATAATGTCTATATCCTCGGCAGGCTCCTCGGGCAGAGGGGGCAGGTCGTCTACAATCACCATCGGGGGACGGTGCTTGGTGCGGCACTCTTCGCACGTGAACTTGACCTTGACGCCAGCCAACCAGACAGGGATTTTCTCCAACGGCTTACCGCAGTCTACACACACGACCGCGCTCATTTGCGGGCTTCCTCCTTCTTTTTGGATGATTGCTCCTGCTCCTTCATCTTCTGCTCATAGTGGCGCACAGAGAGAATGGCGTTCACAATCATCAGCGCTGCAGCTCCAAAATACAACCATGGCAGCAGGGGGTCATGCGGTTGCCCCGGATCGCGGATGGCATCTGCTCCATACACCAGCCCCACAGCGCCGATGATGAACAGCAGCACCGCCAGACCGGTGAAACTGTTGAGAAACTTCCACACGGTATGAAGCCTCCATGAACGTGATAGCACACTATATTGTACCCTCTTTTTAAGAGGTATGCCGCTCAGCTGCCAGCCCGAATAAACAGGCGGCTGAGGCAAGCGCCATCAAGCTGGTAACCGGCTCCCGCTTCCCTTCCGCGTACCAGTCATCAGGATAGTCTCCTTCCGGTGAGCGAAGTGTTTTCACGAACTTCACCGTGCGCTCCACCAGCACTGCCCACCGGCTATCTCCGGTGACCGCTGCCAGCTGCCGATACGCCTCACATAGCTTGACCACGAAAGGTGCGTAACCTTCTAACGCTCTGCTACGCCAGCCGAACCACGTCTTCTCCGACACACGCGCCAGACGAATCGCCTCGCGAAGGTACTCTTCGCGCCGGGTGATTCGGTACCACCACAGGTTCGCCTGAATCATCAGTGCGCTGTTGTAAGCGAACTTGGTGCGGTCTACTCGCCCATCCATCTGAACACTGTCCCAGAACAACCCGTCTTCCGGGTCCTGGAGATGCGCGCTTAGCCACGTATGTATTCGCTTTGCTTGCTCCAGGTACTCCTCAGCGCGCGTGAGCGAATAGAGCCATAAAGCAGATACCAGCGCAGGTGCGTTAGAGCAGGTGTTTTTGCTTTTTCGGCTCTGATGCCAATAGATACCACCGTCCAGTTGCTCATCCCAGCCGCTCCATACGAAGCGGTGTACATCCTGCGCCCAGCACAGCCATTCCCTCTCGCGCGTCAAGATATACAATCGCAGGTAGTTCAACGCCATCCAGGCGTTATCGTCGTAGTACTTATCGTTGCCCTTCGGGTAGGCGTCGAATCCCGGCGGTTGATGCCTGTCATCCCAGTAGGCAAGCAGGGTTTGCTGTAGCCGCTTGAGCGCGTGCAAGTAGCGTTTGGGGTCATACTCCGCCGCCGTAATCAGGGCGGAGTGATACATGCTGAGCGGCCACAGGGTAGCGTACGGCAGGCTTGCCCCGGACAGCCTCTCGCGATACATCGGGCTGTTCGGAACGCGCAGGGTCTTCTCGACACGCTCCAACGCTTCTACTGTCAGTGGAAAGCTCATCTCAACACTACCTACTACCCCTTTACTCCCTTTCATGTTTCGCCTCGGTGCAAGCAGTTTTCCTCGCCGGGTACAAAAAATCTCCAAAGTCGCTGCGAAAACGCTTGACAGCCCCGCGCGGCTGTGATATAGTATTACCAAATCACATAAGGGTGAGCCGTCTGCGCCCCGATCGCATCGGGGCTGAAATATCGGGGGAAGTCCGGTGAGAATCCGGCGCAGGCCCGCTGCGGTGTGTCTCCCACACGGGGAGATAAGCCCGAATGCCCGGCGACGGCTGGTCACGCCCTGCACATCGCAGGGCCCCCTTCGCGGAGGGAGGGGGACGTGACCCGAAGGTGAATCGGGCGCGTTTCAACCAACCTGGTGCGGAAGGGCATCAGGTTTTTTATTGACGCGCCGAAAGCACACACCGCTTCCGACGTTTCCCTCCGCGCGTCGTGAGCGGTGAATTTTTTGGTAAGGAGGGAAGTATGTTCCGCCAACGCAACGCTTTCACGCTGATTGAGCTGCTGGTAGTTATCGCGATTATCGCGATACTGGCAGCGATTCTGTTCCCTGTTTTCGCGCAGGCACGCGAGAAAGCCCGTCAGGCGAGCTGCCAGAGCAACCTGAAGCAGCTGGGTCTGGCAACGCTGATGTACCTCCAGGACTACGACGAGACCTACCCCATTGCCCAGTACGCCTACAGTGGTTCTCTGCGACAGTGCTGGTTCGGCAAGGAAACGCAGGCAGGCGTGTGGGACAAAACGCAGAGCTTGCTCTACCCCTACATGAAAAACGGGCAGATTCAACGCTGTCCCAGCTGGGGTGGACGCACCCGCTTTGGCGACGGTAACGGCTACGGTTACAACTGGGGTTATATCGGCTCGGACATCTACATCACCTTCAACTGGAGCACTTGGCCCAACCTGCGCAACCCTGCCTCCGAATCCGCGCTCTCACGTCCTGCGGAAAAGGTGATGTTCGCCGACAGTGGTTTCTACAATGTGCCCTGGTACGGTGGCGACGGCACCATGTGGGAAACACCCTACATTGACCCGCCCTCCATGTGGTGGGGTAACCCCACGGTGGATTTCCGTCACATCGATAACCGTAAGGACGTGGACACCGGTAACCAAGTGGTAAAACATCGCGGGTTCGCGAACATCGTCTTCTGCGACGGGCACGTGAAGCCGATGAGCCAGACGCAGATGACCGACGCTCACTTCACCCGCGATTGAGTCTTACGAGTTCCTCCTGCATATAGTGCGTTGAAATGTCATACCCCCTTCTGTAGAAGGGGGGCTTTTTTGTTACATACCCTGCTTTGCGGGCGGGCGATACTGTCCGGTGGGATGCACCTCAGCAGTTGCCCCTGCTTCACGCAGCATTCGGCGATAGGAATCCGCCTTGCGCCGGGGCAGGTCTACCAGAATCACCATCGGCAGGTCTTTTAGAATACCCCGACAGTGGTCGCGTGGCGCCGACAAGATGGCGCAAAGTATCTCCAGAACCTCTTCCGTGTTATGTCCGGCATCTACCAGCACAAGGTCATAAGTGGTGTACTCCAGGCTCTCTTCCGCTGCCCCCACAGGAGCCGCTGCCACGTCGGGTTTGGCGGGCTTGAGGTCATTTTGTCCGTTACAGTTGTCGCAGATAAACATCTTCGCGCGAGGCGACACCTTCTGTGGGGTGCCACAGTGCCGGCACACCAGCACCAGCGGCGGCACCACCTGTCCTCCCTCTATTGCCACGATCCTGTGGCAGTGCTCACAGGAGTAGTCCTCCGTTGGTGGAGCAAGGAATAACGTCGGCTGCTCGCAGTAGGGGCATATCGCCCGATAGGAGGGCAGGTTATTCAGCTGCATATACTGCCACCCGCCGTATCCTGCAATACCCACCCCCGCGATGGTCACAATCACCCCGATGATAAACGGCATCCACGCAGCAATGGTGGACAGATATAGCAGAAACAGCCCGACAAGGAGCACCACAATCCCCACGATGACGATGGGGATAATGCGCTGCAGCTCCGCCTCGATCACTTCAGCACGGGTCGGCTGTGCCATGGCTGGACCCCCTTGAACGGATTATACGTGTTTAAGATAACACGTCGGGCGCAGTGCTGTCAACCATGCAGCAAGAAAAAAGACGCTGGGTGTTTCCAGCGTCCAAGGTCAGGGGGTATGTTGTTGTTCTGTTGCGATAAAGGCTTAGACCGCGCGCAGTATCACATCGCCGCGAATAGTCCGGGCTACCAGCGTGCCAGCCTCCACACCTGTGCCGAATGTGCCCTCCCATTCACCGCGTTCGTTCCGCGTCAGGGCGATGCCAAGCTGGTTCTGCACCTCCCCATCGGTGGAGATGACTCGCACGGTACAGTACGAACCCTGCGGCAGGCTCACCGCCACATCGCCGCTGGCGGTCTGCAGGTGCGCCTCTCCGCTGAAAGGCTCCCTGAACTCCAGACGAATATCGCCGCTGGCGGAAGTGAGCGAAACCCGTTTTGCGCTCAGCTGCTGCGCGACGATGTCGCCGCTGGCCGTGCGCGCCCGCAGCTCTTCCCCGCCGGTGCACGAATCGCACCGGATGTCGCCGCTTTGTGTTTGCACGTCCACATTGTCGGCTGCGGCTCGCTCCAGCACGATGTCGCCGCTGGCGGAGATAAGGCGCACCTTGTCGGTTGCCTCACGCACGGTGATGTCGCCGCTCGCGCTTTCCACGCTGACCGCCGCCCGCGTGCCCTCCACAGTCACGTCGCCCGCTGTGGATTGAATCTCCACCGAGATGCCTGTCGGCACGGTAATATCCACGTCGGCGGAGGCGAATTTGCCTGCCCGCGCCACACGCACGAAGACCACGTCGCCGCGCTGTTCGATTACCGGCGCCCATGCGCCTGCGCCCTGTTCGGCTTGTTCGGGACCCTCAGCGCGGATAGCACCCTCGGCGTGCACGCGCATTTGTGTGGCGCCCTCCTGTCCACGCACGCGCACGTCACCCAGCACGTTTTGCACAATCAGGCGTGCGCTCGCGGGAATGTCTATCGTCTGGTCAAACTCCACATCCTGCACCGTGCCCAGTCGCAAGTCGATGTCCCAGCGTCCCATACCGCGGAAGGCGCGTTGAGCCTCCTCCCAGCCGCGGCGGGTCTGTTCGCGGATCTCCTCGCTGATACGCCGCCACTCGTGCTGAATGCGCCGCCAGTCCACGCCCTGAAAGGCCTTACGCAGCTGCTCCATCGCCTCTTCGAAAGCGGTCTCTTCCTTGCGTTTGCCCCTCCCTCCGCCCGGCTTCGCCATCAACGCCTCGATGAGCATCTGCGCCTGTTCAGGGGTCAACTTACCTTCGCGCACCATGCGCAAGATTCTCTGCAGCTCCTCATTCATGAGTTCACACCTCCTGCTGCAACCGGCGCAGCTCTTCCGCCGCTTCTTCTGCGGTGATGTCGCCGCGCTCCAGCGCATCCAGAATCGCCTTCCGGCGTTCCTGCACATCCATCTCTTCAGCCTTCTCTTCGCCAACCGCCGACAGCCCAAGCGCCTGCAATAGCGACTCCAGCCGCGCTTTCACCGTCGGGTAGGAGATGTTCAGTTCGCGCTCCACGCAGTTATACACACCGCGACAGCGCAGAAACACCTCCAGAAACTGCCGTTGCTCCGCATCCAGACCGCAGTACCGGCAGGTGGATGCTGAGAACTGACCACGCAGCTGCGTCCCACAGCTTTCGCACACCACTTCCCGAATTTGCAAACTGCCGTTGCATACCGGGCATCTCGCAGGAACGGAGTACATCGTTATCACCTCCACTGTTTTAGATTATACATGAACATATTCAAAAAATCAAGGGATTATGGTAAAATTTTGAAAAATTTTTTGAAAATTATCAAACACCGTAATCGGGGTTGCCCCCTCACCCAATGGCACGACCTGTCTGCGGCCACAGCCGCGCCTTCTCCAACGAAGCCAGCCTGCGCTGGCTAAGAACCCTGCGAAGGCATGGTTTCGTTTGCAAGCAAACGACTTTAGCCGGGTGTGCCACGTTGAAATGTTCATGCGCATCCACTTAGCGCGTAACAGGTATCGGGTATACTGGTACGGGGTTTTGACATCGCTTCTATGGAAAACGCCATCCGAGAGCAGAAACATATCCTGCTTGGGGTTTGTCTACTTGTAGCACTGGCGATTAGCGGCTGTGGTATCAACCCGCGCCGATTGGTGGAGAAGCGCGTGGAAGCACAGCTGCCTCGTCTCATCGGTCCGGCAAAGCGTTACCGCGCAACTCTTCTGGGGAGGCACGAGCGCATGTTTCAGGGAAAGGTGAAGGCGGCGCGAATCGTGGGCGAGGGGGTGGAGATTCAACCGGGGCTCACCCTGCGTGAGCTGGTAGTAGAGCTGGAGGAGGTGGAGTACCGCCGGGGTTCCCCTCTCAAAGCGAAGCAAGGCTCTTTCCATGCCGTGTTGGGCGACGAGGTACTGCAGTCCTACCTGAGTGATCTGTTACCGCCCGTTCGCTCGCCGTGGAATCTGGTGGTCTCTCGTTTGGATAACCTGCGTGTGCGCAGTCGTGCGGGCGAGGTCAGGCTATCTGTTGACGTGCATACCCGTCTCGGCGTGAAGATATCCGGTGAGTTGAGCGGCGTACTTCGTCTGAAAGAGGGTACGCAGATGTGGTTTGAAGCCTCTGAGGTCAAAGTGGTGGGGCTTTCCGTGCCCGAGAAGGTACGCGAGTTGCTTTCGGACATGTTCCTGAATCGCCCGCTGATAGACCTCTCCGGTATCAAGGCGCCTGTTCGTATCGAGCGGGTGGCGATAGGGGAGGGAACGCTGATGTTTGAGGGGCCGGTTCTGGTGGAGAAGCTGGCGGAGCTGACGTCGGGTTAATCAGGACGCACCGGATCGCGCTGTTGACGGGATGCCCAGTGTTGTAGTAGGCGCGCGAACTGGATTTTCTCCATGCGGTTCATCTCGGTGAAGCGTATGCCGATTTCCCATCCGCTGTCGTTAAGCAGTTTGCTTGTTCTGACTATCTCCGCGATGGCGCGCACCGCCTGCTGGCTGGTAGGCGAGATAAAAACCACTTCCAGCGTGTTGGAGCGCAGAACAAACTGCTGGGACAGGTAGATGCGGGCGCCTCCCGCCGAGATGTCGCGGCACACCCCGTTTGTCCATTCGGTGTCTCCAACCACACGCAGGCGCACCTGCATGTCGCACGGGTAACGTTCATGTTGGCGCCTTTGCTGGAAGCGGAACGAGCCGTTCACCGATACAATAAGCTGTCCCAACGTCATGTCGCAGCGCTGGACAACAACCTCTGAGGTGTACACCCCTGTGCCCCCACTGATGGCGATGAGCACGGTCATACCGGGTCTTATCGAGCCGTCACATGCCGGAGAGTTCGTCAGCTGAACCCCCAGCAGAGGACGTGCCATCTGAACCAGCTTCCCGCGCAGTGTGACGGGAGCATCCCCCATCTTGAAGTGTATCTCTACCGGGTCGCCTGTCTGGAACACAGGAACATCGCCCTTGGCTATAAATGTTACTGTAGCAATTATCGGATGGAGAGAGAAGAAATTTCAGTTTAGCGAACGCGTTGTGTGCCCATGCCTTGTGACACGTGCCATCTCCGCTGCGCCATCGCTTCGTGCTGCTTCTGCAGGACAAACCGCGCTACGTGCTCGAGGTGCTCCGCGTCCAGGTCTGCAAAGGCACAGTGCAAACGGTA
The DNA here is from genome assembly GCA_049969495.1 of Armatimonadota bacterium. Lineage (GTDB taxonomy): Bacteria > Armatimonadota > HRBIN16 > HRBIN16 > HRBIN16 > HRBIN16. Next base: position 44,676 of record JBMFOT010000002.1, on the reverse strand, counting down.
CTCCAGATGTCCGTCCACCATCGTTTCTGAGACTCCAACCACTGTCAGGCGCGTCGACTCTGGCAAGATACCGGATAGCTCCGGCGCCTCTAGACGCACTACGCTTCCCACCGCAGGGGCAACCGGTACCTGCAGGCATACACCTCCCCCTCCGATGTCCAGCACCACCCCCGCGTACCGGCCGATGCCTTTGCCACCAACCACCTCCACTGTAGCCGGCGCGAACACTTCTACACGCGCGAACTGCCGTCGCTGCAGCCGGTGCAACAGAGGTTGCCTGCGCAGGTTGAGAGTGCGGGGCCCATCGCTCCCGACACCCAGCACCTCGGTTTCCATCATGTACAGGCTGTCTATCGCGTTCACCGCAAGCACAACCCGTGTGCCCGGAGCAAACCGTTTGCTGTCTTCTTCGGGTATGGGCAGGTCCACTTCTACCGTATCAGGACGCAGATGACGCACCATCGTGCGCCAGCGGCGAAGGCGTTCTTCCTCGGTACCTTCCAGCAGCTGCAGGTAAGCACACTGCCCGATGTGCAATTCCGAAGAGGATATCAACCCCTGTCCGCGCAGAAGGCGAATGCGGTGTAGCCACCAGAGGAAGTACACGTAGCGCAAAGCAAGGATAGAGATGAGCGTGAGGCTGATAACCAGCGTGCCTGTCCATATCCACGACTGTCCGTCGGCTGCCAGCGCGCGCTGCCACCATGCAGGAGGCTGATGCACCACAATGCTCTCCGCTAAAAGAACAGCCATGCGTAATCCTCTCTCTAGAAATCTTCATCAGTGGCGTTCCACACGCAAGGAGATTCACTGTCTGGTAGAGCTACGAGCAAATCGGCACAAAATGGCTCAGCAAGTAAACAACCGGTAAAGCGAACAGCAGGCTATCCAGTCGGTCCATCACCCCGCCATGACCGGGAAGCAGTCCGCCGAAGTCTTTCACCTCCAGCTCGCGCTTCAGCGCGCTTTCGAACAGGTCGCCTATTTGCCCAGCGCACGCCGACGCCACTCCCAGCACCAGCGCAGATATCGGTGACAATCCTGTCCACGGCGCTACCAGAACAGCCGCTACCGTTCCGCCGAGCACGCCTGCGCCCGCCCCTTCCCAGCTCTTGCTGGGGCTGAGCAAAGGAGCCATCCGCCTCTGCCCGAACCGCTTGCCCACAAAGTACGCTACCGTATCACACGCCCATACCGACGCACAGGTCAACAGCACCAGCCGAACGCCATCCGATAACCATTCCCCTTGCAGAGCGCACCCCATGCTCATTAGACGCAAATGCACCCATGTGCTCAGTAGCAGTCCGAGGTATAAAGCGATGAGCGCGGCGGCACCCACGTTTCGCCACACGTATAACCCCTTTCGCCTTTCCGCCTGCCATACTTCCCACGCGAAAGCCACCAGCACTGCGCCGACAGCGGTGAGCCGGGCGGATGAGAGAAAGGAAGCCTGCTGTTGCGCGTCCAGCCAGACGTCGAAGGGCAGATATACCGATAACATCGCCAGCAGGCGGTTTACCCGCACCTCGGGATACCTTCTCTCTATCGCCGACAGCATTTCCACCGTGCCCAGCAGCGCTATCAGCATCACCAGCACAACCCAGGTGCCCCCCGCCGGTGCCGCCAGCGCGAGCAGGAACACCGGAATACCGATCAGCGCGGTCAGCACGCGCTTAGTCAGCTCCGCCATCGGCGAGCCTCCGTGCGTACGCGTACTCCTGCGGCGTGTCGATATCGTAAGCCAGCTCCGGCTCGCTTTCTACCGCCCGACAGCGCATCCCCAGAAGCTGCTCCGCACGACGTTCCACATCCGCTACCGTCAGCTGATGAGTAGCATATCTCCAGAGCACGCGGAAGCCCGCCAGCAGCGCCAACCGCCAGAGGCTCTTCCGCCGCTGTGCCACCCGGCGTATCCATTCCACGCGCTCCAGCAGGGAAACAGGCTCTATCATCACGGCGCACCCCGCCACGAACTCGCCATCCTTCAGGCGGGCGTAGGTGGTGGGTGAGTTGGGGAAACGCGCGTCAAATGCCTCACGCCGCACTATCGCGTAGCAAAGCTGGACATCTAGCGGACAGGCATCGATGAAGTGATTGATTGCCTCTGCGGTCACGAAGGGCAGGTCGGAGGTGATATACAGCACTCTGGGATAATATGCTACCGCCTGTAAGCCGGCGATGAGGTTTTCATGAGCTTCTAACTTCTCCGGTATCAACCTCTCCCCGGCTCTGTCTACCCAGTAGCGCAAAAACGGACTACCGACCACCACCACCTCTTCCACTCTTCCGGTATGCCATATTGCGTCCAGCACCGTCTCCAAGAGAGTGCGCTCCCTCACCTTAAGCAGCGCTTTAATCTCGTGATAGTCGTAGGGATACTCTTCATAGGAAGCATATTCCAGCGGTGTGGCAGCGAGTGAGAAGTCCGCCCAGCCGATACGCCCCCCCGCCGTGACTACCGCTGCCAGCTCTTCCCTCACGGCGCTACCACCACCCGGTTCCTGCCGTGCCGCTTTGCCCGATAAAGGGCAGCATCTGCAGCGGCGACCAGATCGGAGACGGTTAATCCATCCTCAGGATAGCTTGCCACACCGATGCTGATGGTGCAACGCACCGGTGCGCCACCCGGGTAGCCGGGGAAGGGTGTGCTTGCGACTACTTCGCACAGCCTCCGGGCAAGAGCCCCAGCGCACTCCTTATCGGTTTCAGGCAAGATAATGGCGAACTCCTCGCCACCGTACCTGCCCACTATGTCGCTCTGGCGAACGTTCTGCTGAAGTATCTTTGCCAGAACGCGCAGTAGTTCATCACCCTGCTGGTGACCGTATGTGTCGTTGTAGCGTTTGAAGTAGTCCACGTCTATCATCAGCAGCGTCATGGGGTGGTGGTAACGCGACGAGCGAGAGGTCTCTTCCTGCAGCCGTTCGTACAGCCATCGGTGGTTCAGCAGTCCTGTCAGACCGTCACGCATCGCCATGTCCGCCGTCTGCCGGTAGAGACGCATGTTCTCGAGCAGAATCGCCAGGTGGTCTACCAGCACCTGGATTGCCTCGTAATCCGAGTGCGTAAACGGTTCGCGTTGCGCCATGCGTTCCAGTACCAGCATACCCCATGGATACTCGTGCACTGTCAGCGGGATAATCAACAGATGCCCTTCGAAGTGCTCGGCGACCTCGTGCAAACGTGCGCGCAACATGTCTGAGAGTACCAGAGGCTTGCGCTGGTCTATCGCCTTGCTGAAAATACCCTCCACCGGAAGATAAGCGAGGAAAGCCGCCCGTTCCCGCTGGGGATGTACACCCACAATCTGGAGGTGCGCCTCCTGACGCGAGTAGATCCACAGGCTCAGTCGGTCAAAAACCAGCAGGCGACGCAACTCCTCGCCCACGTCCTGGAGCAAACGGTCTGGATGCAGATGGGCGATCAGGCGGTAGTGCAACGTTCGCAAAGCGCGCACCTGACGCTGCGCCTGGTGAGCATGAATGATTGCGCGCGTCGCCACCAGTCCTACTGCCCCTGCCGAGCACGCCGGTAATACCGACAGCCACCCCCACTGCTTCTGCGCCAGCAACGCTGCCAGCACGGTGGGTAGCGTCACTGCCTCTACAATGAGCTCGACGCGCGCCACCTGTCGCCAGTGAGCATTTCGCCTCCCTTCACCCCACCATAGCAATACCACACGCAGCCCAACGAATAATGCCGCCGTCACCAACAGGCGCAGCCAATCCGACCAGCTTTGGGGGACGACGCCATAAGCCTGTCTGCGATAGTAATAAAACGCCCCGCTGACCAGAACGGACAGAGCGAACGCAGGTGCGTATAGAGCAATATCGTTTTGCTCCCTCTGGCGCAGCCTCTGTGCGGCTACACCGGCAAGCAGGCTAATCATTGCACCCACACACGCACCGTACAGTAGCGCAGCGTAGAAAACCACCGCACTGCCAAAGCGAACCCTGCGCGTGCCCAACCGACCAACGGGCAGAGCCATCGTCAAGACGGTCAACAGCAGGAGCAGTAACACGGGGAGAGGATGAAGCGCCGGTACAGGCTGTAGCCACCAGCATACCGGCAGCCCGATGAGGGCAAGCGACCATATCCTCCACAGCTTCGGATGGAGACCGCGCACCGATTAAGTACCTCGCTTCAGGCTCTTGTGGATATTATATGGCGAAAGCGGGAAAAGTGCAAACACGGTTGTGACCTACACCGACCACGTTGCGTTCACAGCCCCTCTTCCCGTATAATCTAACCGTTATCCCACAGAGGAGCACGGACGATGAAAAAAGTGGTTCTGGTCTATTCCGGGGGGCTGGACACCTCGGTGTGCATTCCCCTGATGCGTGAAGAGTATGGCTACGATCACGTCATTACCGTGACGGTGGACGTGGGGCAGCCGGAGGAGGACATTCAGGAAGCGGCGGAAAAGGCGCGTGCGCTGGGTACCGAGCACTATACTGTGCCCGCCAAAGAGGAGTTTGCCCGCGATTACTGCTTCGCGGCGGTGCGAGCCAACGCCAGCTACGAAGGCTACCCTGTCAGCACTTCGATAGCCCGCCCGCTTATCGCGGCGAAGGCGGTGGAAGTGGCGAAGCAGGTAGGTGCATCCGCGTTCGCACACGGTTGCACGGGCAAAGGCAACGACCAGTTCCGCATCGAATTCACCATTCGTGCCCTGATGCCCGATGCGGTTATCCACGCCCCGATTCGCGAGCGCAATATGACCCGCTCGTGGGAGATTGAATACGCCAAATCGCGCGGCGTGCCCATCACCCAGAGCGTGGAGAAAATCTGGAGCATCGACGAGAACTTGTGGGGGCGTTCCATCGAAGGCGGTCGCCTGGAAGAACCCGACTACGCCCCGCCTGAGGAGATTTATCGCTGGACGCGCAATCCACTGGAGGCGCCCGATGCGCCACGCGAGCTGAAAATAGACTTCGAGCAGGGCGTGCCGGTAGCGATAGATAGTGAACCGCTTTCCCCCGCCGCACTGATTGCCAAACTCAACCGCATCGCTGGCGAAAACGGTGTGGGGCGTATCGACATCATGGAAGACCGGATGCTGGGGCTGAAGGTGCGCGAAAATTACGAGTGCCCCGCGGCGGTCACCATCCTGACCGCGCATCACGCCCTGGAGGCGCTGGTGTTGACGCGCGAGGAACTGCGCTTCAAGGCTCTGGTGGATGCCGAGTGGGCGCAGCTGGCGTACTACGGACTGTGGTTTGACCCCTTCAAGGAAGACCTCGAGGCGTTTATCGCCAGCACGCAGAAGCGCGTGACCGGTACGGTGTGGCTGCGCCTGTACAAGGGGAGCCTGCAGGTAGTAGGGCGAAGCAGTCCGTGGGCGCTGTACTCGGAGGAGCTGGCTTCGTTCGACACCACCGCCTTTGACCAGCGTGAGAGCACGGGCATGGTAAAGATTTTCGGTTTGCAGGCGCGCATGTACCATGCGCTGAAGGAGAAGCGGGAAGGGCAGAAAAGTTCGTAACGATGAGCAAACTGTGGGGAGGACGTTTCGAAAAACAGACCGATGAGGCGGTAGAGGCGTTCACGACCTCACTCGGTGTGGACGCGCGGCTGTGGGATGCCGATATCCGCGCCAGCATCGCCCACGCGCGGATGCTGGGCAAAATCGGCGTGCTGACGCCAGAGGAGACAGACGCCATCCTCTTGGGGTTGCAGGCGTTACGCGAGCACATCTCGGCGGGTAAGGTCACCTTCGACCCGAAGGCAGAGGACGTTCACTCCGAGATAGAGCGACTGCTCACCGAGCGCATCGGCGCGGTAGCAGGCAAACTGCACACTGCCCGCAGCCGCAACGACCAGGTAGCTACCGATACGCGCCTCTACCTGCGGGAAGGCATCGATGCCCTGCTTGAGGAAATACGGCAGCTGCAGCAGTGGCTGGTAGATACCGCCGAAAGCCATCTGCACACCATTCTGCCGGGCTGTACGCACCTGCAGCACGCGCAACCGGTGAGCCTCGCCCACCATCTGATGGCGTACTTCTGGATGCTTCAGCGTGACCGCGAGCGGCTGACGGACTGCCGCAGGAGGGTCAATCAGCTCCCTCTGGGCAGCGCTGCGCTGGCGGGCACGTCCTTCCCGGTAGACCGGCAGATGGTGGCGCAGGAGCTGGGCTTCGAAGGGATATGCGAGAACAGCATGGACGCCGTCTCCGACCGCGATTTTGTGGTGGAGTTCCTTTCTTGCGCCGCGCTGGTGATGGTGCACCTCTCGCGTCTGGCGGAGGAGCTGATCCTGTGGAACACCCCCGAATTCGGCTTCGTGGAACTGGACGACAGCGTGACCACTGGCAGCAGTATCATGCCCCAGAAGAAGAACCCCGACGTGGCGGAGCTGATACGAGCGCGTACTGGGCGCGTGGTGGCAGACCTGACCGGCGCGCTGGTGATGCTCAAAGCGCTGCCCCTTTCTTATAACCGCGACCTGCAAGAGGATAAAGGCTTCCTGTTCGATGCGCTGGATACCGCCCTTTCTAGCGTCGCGCTCATGCATCTCATGCTATCGCGGGCGCAGTTTCGTACCGAACGGATGCGTCAGGCGGTTCGCGGTGACTTCTCCAATGCCACCGACCTCGCCGACTATCTGGTGCGCAAGGGGATGCCCTTCCGGCAGGCGCATGAGGTGGTAGGGCGCGCGGTGCAGTACTGCCTGAAACAAGGTGTTGCGCTGGAGGACCTGAGCGTGGAACAGCTGCGCGCGTTCAGCAATCTCTTCGACGCCGACGCGGTGCAGATACTCCAGCCAGAAGCGGTGATGCAAGCCAGGCGCTCTGACGGGGGCACTTCCCCGCAAGCGGTGCGGCAACAAATCGCGCTCGCCAGAAAGTTGCTGGGAGGTGATGACATCTGACAACTCGCCCTTACCGATACCTGGACATTATCACGGTCAGCTTCGTGGTGATACTATTGCTGTCCAACATTGTGGCGGTGAAGCCTGTGCGCCTGTTTAACTTCTTGCATCTGGATCTGGACGGCGGCACCCTTCTATTCCCCATTTCGTATATTTTTGGCGATGTGCTGGTAGAGGTATATGGCTATGCCCGTTCGCGGCGGGTTATCTGGATGGGTTTTGGTTTCAACCTGCTGGCGGCGTTGCTCCTCTGGGTGATTGTGATGTTGCCCCCTTCGCCTGAGTGGCAGATGCAGAGCGCGTTCGCGATGATTCTGGGGCAAACGCCGCGTATTGTAGCGGGCAGCCTCATCGCCTTCTGGTGCGGCGAGTTCGTCAACTCGTACGTGATGGCGAAGCTGAAGATTTTCACCGGCGGGCAGTTCCTGTGGACGCGCACCATCAGCAGCACGGTGGTGGGGCAGGCGGTAGACACGATACTTTTTCAGACCATCGCCTTTGCCGGGGTATGGGATACGGGATTGCTACTGCGGGTTATCCTGTGGAACTACACCGCGAAGGTGCTCTATGAAGCGTTGGCAACGCCCATCACCTACGCGGTAGTAGGCTTTCTGAAGAAGGCGGAACAGGAAGACTACTACGATTACGATACCAACTTCAACCCGTTCGTGCTCAGCACGTAGAGAGCGACTTGCCCGAAACACGTCTCATCGCGGGGGGCGCCGTGCCATCAAGCGATCACGAATGCCTGATGGATCGCAACAAGACTCGCTCTGCTAGGGCGTTAGCAAACCGGCAACAAGTCGCAGAATGTGCCCGTATTCGGCGGGATTGGACAGGGGCTGGCTGAGCACGCCGTCCTCAGCAAACTTCAGCGCAATACGTTCGGCTAAAGCGCGGTCGCCCGCCCCCAATGCCGCCATCCCCCACCAGACCAGTACGCCCACCTCGCCGTCTTCCAGCGCAGTTTGCCATGAATCCTGAAACTGCTTGCGCAACCGGGTGAACAGTTCCTTCCGGCGGGCAGAAGGGGGCAACCACGCGATGGACATCAACTGCGCCATCACATCGGGATACCAGCGTTCCAATCGCGTTTCTCGCACACCGTTCTCGTGCATGGCCGTGGCATAGTAGCCCTTACCGTCGAGAAACAAAAGGCTTTCTATCGCCTGAAGCGTGCGCCGCGCTGATTTCTGAAACGAGTCTGCCTCCGATTTTCGGTTCATCGCCTGCGCCAGCCACGCTGCGGATTGCCAGCCGCGAAACACCTCCACGTTGTCCATCAGGTACTTCACGCGATAGGTGGGCTTTGCCCAGGTCAAGCCGTCTTCCTGCAAGGTGAGGCGTATGGCTCTGACCGCTTTCATGGCTGGGGGATAAAGGGCGGTAAGCAATTGCCGGTCACGCGAGGTACGCACGGTGTGGTGCAACGCCTCCAGAAAAGTGGCGGCATAGGAGTCGGTAGAATCGCAATCGCCGGTGGGTTGCAGGTTGCCATCCTGCAGGCGATAGTCGTCCATTGTGCCGTCAGGGTTCATGTGTGCGGCGTACCAGCGCAACCACTTCGTTGCCGCCTGCAGATGCGCCTTATTTTGCGTGTGCGGATAAGCCGCTACCAGCCCAATCGCTGCTAGGTTAGAAAAGTAGGGTATCAGCGAATTGGCAGGCTGGGCGGCAGGAGCCATCAGTATCACGCCGTCCTCGCGCTGGCGCTGCAAGATAGCATCCGCCGCCCGATTGAACACCGGCTTCAGCCGCAGGGCTAAGTTCCCATCTCCCATGAGGTGAGGTACTCCTGCTGTTCGGCGGTCAGCGTGTCGATACGAATGCCCATGGCGTCCAGTTTCAGGCGGGCAATCTGCTTATCCAGCTCTATCGGCACGCGGTACACCTGCTTTTCCAGAGTTTCGGCGTGCTGGTGGATATACTCCGCGCACAGCGCCTGATTGGCGAAGCTCATGTCCATCACGCTGGCGGGATGCCCTTCCGCCGCCGCGAGGTTGATCAGTCGCCCTTCGCCCAGCAGGAATATCTTGCGTCCGTCTGCCAGCACGTATTCGTCCACGAACTCGCGCACGCGCCGCTTGGAAACCTTCATCCGCTCCAGCGCATCGATGTCTATTTCCACGTTGAAATGTCCGGAGTTGGCCACAATCGCGCCCGATTTCATTACCGCGAAGTGCTCTTCGCGAATCACGTGGATGTCGCCGGTGAGGGTCACAAACACATCGCCCACGCGAGCGGCGTCCGCCATCGGCATCACCTGATAGCCGTCCATCACCGCCTCCAGCGCACGCAAGGGGTCGGTCTCGGTGACGATGACATGTGCGCCCATGCCCTTCGCCCGCATTGCCACACCGCGTCCGCACCAGCCGTAGCCTGCCACCACCACCGTACGCCCTGCCAGCAGGATGTTGGTCGCCCGCAGGATGCCGTCGATGGTGCTCTGCCCTGTGCCGTAGCGGTTATCGAACAGGTGTTTGGTGTCGGCGTCGTTCACCGCGATAATCGGGTAGCGCAGCACGCCGTCCTTCGCCATCGCCCGCAGTCGGATGACGCCGGTGGTGGTTTCTTCGGTGCCGCCGCGTACGTTCGCTAACATGTCCTGCCGTTGCGAATGCAGGGTAGACACCAGATCCGCACCGTCGTCCATTGTAATGTGCGGCCGGGTATCCAGCACGGCGTGGATGTGCTTATAATAGGTGTCATGGTCTTCGCCCTTGATGGCGAAAACGGGGATGCCATGATGTTTCACCAATGCCGCCGCCACATCGTCCTGAGTAGAGAGCGGGTTCGAAGCGCACAGCGCGACCTGCGCCCCTCCCGCTTTCAGGGTGATCGCCAGGTTCGCCGTTTCGGTGGTGACGTGCAGGCAGGCAGCAAGGCGAACCCCCTGCAACGGCTTCTCGCGGGCGAACCGCTCACGAATCAGGCGCAGCACAGGCATATCCTGCTCTGCCCATTCAATGCGCAACTGCCCCTTATCAGCAAGGGCAAGGTCTTTCACGTCGTAGTGCATCCAGAATCCTCCATGCTATGTCTCTGTAAGGTTGTTAACCTATCCTTTACTATCCAGTGCCCACGTGGTTATTCTTTCTCACGGGGTCTACAATCACTCCATCGAACACCGCCGCGTTGGACTTCACGCGACAGCCTCTGCCCACCACACAGCGTACCAGCATCGTATCGCGCATCACTACTGCCCCCTCCCACAGGATGCTTTCCTGCACCGTGGCGTTATCTTCTACCACGCAGTTATCGCCCAGCACGCTGTACTCCAGCACCTTCGCGCCCGGACCGATTTCGCAGTTGTTGCCAATCACCACCGGATAGCCGATTTCGGCGGTGGGGTCGATCTTCACGTTGTTACCAATCCACACATACTTGCGCGTTTCGGGGTAGGGTATTCGCAGAGAAACCCTACCCTGCATGGCATCCACGTGCGTCTGCTGATAGGTGCGCAGGTTGCCGACGTCCTTCCAGTACGAGGAAGTGAGAAAGCCAAAGAAGGGGCGACGCTGTTCAAGCAGCAAGGGCAACAGGTTCGCGCCGAATCCGTAGGTTACGCCGCGGGGGATGAGGTCAAATATCTCCGGCTCGAACACGTACACGCCGGTGTTCGCCGCGTTGGAGAAGATAACCTCTCCGCGCGGTTTCTCAAGGAAGCGGGTGATGCGTCCCCGCTCGTTCAGCAGGGCGATACCGTACTCCGAGGGGTCGTCGACCAGCGACAGGGCGATGGTGGCGATAGCGCGTTTCTCCCTGTGGTAGCGAAGCAGGCGGGTGAGGTCTAAATCGGTGATGTCGTCGCCACCGATGACGATGAAGGTGTCATCGAAGAAGTGCTCGCACCGTTTGACGCTACCGGCGTCTCCCCACAGGCGGTCTTCCTTCGAATAGTGGATGCGCACGCCCCATTTGGAGCCATCTCCGAAGTGGCTTTCTATTTGGTCGCCTAGGTAGTACAGATTCACCATAATCTCGTTGAAGCCGTGTCGCTTCAGCAGTTCCACAATGTGCTCCATCACCGGGCGGTTCACAATGGGAACCATCGGCTTAGGCACGTTTCGGGTGAGCGGGTCCAGACGTGACCCTACCCCGGCCGCCAGAATCATCGCCTTCATGGCGTCTGTTCCTCCTCGAATCGCCGCACCATCGCGGCGACATACTCGATTTGCTCCATGCTCAGCTCCGGATGCACCGGCAGGGAAAGTACCTGCTCGGCAGCGCGTTCCGCATGGGGGAAGTCACCGCGTTTGTAGCCCAGGCACCGGTACGCCTCTTGCAGGTGTAGCGGCAGCGGATAATACACGGCAGTCGCGATGCCATGTTCCTTCAGGTATGCCTGCAGCGCATCGCGCTGACGATGCCGGACGGTAAACTGATGATAGGTGTGCAGGTTGCCCGGCGCGGTCACAGGGAGAACTGTTTGGGTGCCCTTCAGCAGTTCCATGTATCGGCGGGCATTTTGGCGGCGACGCTCGTTCCACTCCTCCAGATAGCGCAGTTTCACCCGTAGTATCGCCGCCTGCACCTCGTCCAGACGACTGCAATAGCCCGGCATCTTGTAAAAATACGCCCCGCCTTCCGCGCCGTGCACGCGCAGTTGCCTCACTCGCCGGGCTATCTGCTCATCACTGGTCAATACGATGCCGCCATCGCCGAATGCTCCCAGGTTTTTCGTGGGGTAGAAACTCAGCGCAGTCGCATGACCCACCGCCGCGACCGGAACGCCGTTCTGCTGCGCCCCGATAGCCTGCGCCGAGTCGTTTACCAGGTAAAGACCGTGCTCCTGTGCGATGCGCCATAGCGCCTGCCGGTCTGCCATCTGCCCGAACAGGTCTACCGGTAGGAGGGCGCGCGTGCGCGGCGTGATGGCGCGTTCAATCGCGTTCACATCGATATTATAGGTATCGGGGTCAATATCTACATAGACCGGTTTTGCACCCAGCCGAACGATGACCTCGGTGGTGGCTCCGAAAGTGAAGGGGGTGGTAATGACCTCGTCCCCCGGTCCGATACCCAGTGCTGCCAGTGACAGCTCCAGCGCATCGGTGCCGGAAGCCACACCGATCCCAAAACGCGCCCCACAGCAGGCGGCTACCTCCTCCTCGAGACGCTGCACGTTCTCCCCCAGAATAAACCGTCCGCTCTCCAGCACACGAGCAACGGCAGCATCTATCTCCGGACGCAGGGCGCGGTACTGCGCCTGAAGGTCAGCTATAGGTACCTGAAAGGTTTTGTCCATGATGATGTCCTCTTTACCAACTTGCCCCCAATCGGCTTTCGCGCTCGATATGACTGCTTGCCGCTATCACCGCATCGGTGATACGACTACCCGCGGCAATAGATACATCGCGGTCGCAGAGGACGCGGGTCAGGCTGGTTCCCTCGCCAACGTGTACCCCTTCCAGCAGCACACAATCTTCCAGCACGCATCCCCGCTCGATATGGCAGCCTGCGCCAACCACAACCGTCCCGCGCAGGTGCACCTCTTTCTCTACGACTGCCCCTTCACCGATGTGCGCTACTGCGCCCACGTCAAGGGTGCAATGTACCTGCGCACGCTCCATGCACCACAGGCCCTCCGAGCGAGGTGTGCCGGGCAAGGGAACGTTCACGCGCCCCCGCAGCAGGTCGTTGGTCACTTTCCAGTAATGCGTGGGACCGGCGACGTCCACCCAGTAGCCTTCAGCAGGCGCGCCGTATAAACCTTCGCCCTGTGCAATCATGCGCGGGTAGATTTCGCGCTCTATGGACACCGCTCTGCCATCGGGGATACTCTCTATCACCTCCGGCTCCAGCACGTAGAAACCCGCGTTGATGTAATCCCAGCCGGTCTGTTCCACATTGGGATTCGCCGCCAGTGCCTTTTTCTGCTCTTCTGTTGGCTCCAGCCACGCCAGAACCCTGCCGTCGTTATCCAGCTCCAGCACGCCGTATGGGTTGGGGCTGGGCACTGCCTTCAGCGCGATGGTGGCACGCGCACCTCGTCGTCGGTGCAGGTCTATCACCGCGCTCAGGTCAAAATCGGTCACAATATCGCCGTTGAAAACCACCACCGTCTCTCGCCTCCAGAGGCTCTTCGCGGCGTTGCGAATGGCTCCCGCTGTGCCGAGAGGCTGGTGCTCCTGCGCATAACGCATCTTCACGCCGAATCGGCTGCCGTCCCCAAAGTGCTCTTCAATCGCATCAGCCATATAGTTGGTGGCAAACACAATCTCCGTCACACCGTGCGCCTTCAGCAGAGCGACCTGATATTCCAGCAGTGGGCGATTCAAGATGGGCATGAGAGGTTTCGGACGGGTGTAAGTGAGTGGGCGGAAACGGGTGCCGAATCCGCCGGCGATAATAATCCCTTGCATTCCATCACCTCCCAGGCGCATGATTTCGCATTATCGGGTTGAACACCCCACAAATTATACTCAGCGGATAAAGATTTTGTAAAGTGCGAGCAAGCCGCCCAAAGTCGTCTGGAGGGCGAGGCTCCTGCCGAGCCCCTACCAGTTAATCGGGTAGACGCTGATATTGGTAAAGCACCCGACCAGCGTCCAGAAGCCGCCGTTCAGGAAGTCGCCCAGTATCAGCCCGAAGAAGAACGGCAAGGACTGGCGGTAGAGCTTCATCCCGCCGAAGTGCAGCACCACCCACTTGATGACCCACGCGATAATGAAGGGCAACCACACCATCTGCATGGTCAGCGTGTGGGCGATTGCATAGCCAACAGGATGGAAGGGGAACCAGGCAAGCTGTGTACGCAGTATCGCAAGCACCAGTGTAATCAACAAACCGAATACTACCGCGATGGAGCCGTTGGTATCCGCTTTCAAGGGCGTTTTGATAGCGTCCGCCAGCGCGTCGAAGGGGGTTCGTCCCATGTAGGTGCGCCAGGCGTCGGTCTTTGCGCCCGCGCCGAAGTGGTACCATATCGCCAGCGCAATCACGAACGAGACGATGAACCCCACCGCGATCGCCGTCATCATCGCCATCGCCACCTGACGCAGGTTAGCACGCACCTCACCGCCCATCTTGAAGCCGTCCAGCTGGTGAGGCATGGAGATACAACGCAGGTCGAAATTCGCCAGCGGAGCACGCATGTAAGCCAGGATGGTCAGGTCCTGCACGCGAAAGCCCGTTGTGCCGAAGGTGGTGGTCATGAGCTGGTATACGTCTACACTGGGACCGAACAGCCAGGCGTTACCGCTTTCAGCACGGGTGCGCGTCGCCGCCATCATGTAGGAAAGGGCGAGCAGCACCAGTATCGCCGCCGCGCCCCAGCTCATGCCCGCTACCACACAAAACATCATACTGCCCAGTAACCCCAGGAAGAAACCAACCACTGCCCAGCGATACGGCATCGGTTCGTCGCTATCGTCACCTTGACCGCGCCAGGCGGTTTGCCACACCTCTTTCAAGTGCTTGCGCGCCAGATAAAGGCTGATAGCCGCCAACCCCAGAAAGGCTCCCGCGCCCTGATGACCTGTCCAGGGATAGACGCTTTGCGCTGCGCCTCCCGCTGCTGCCGTCCAGCCCATCGCCGAACCCAGCACCAGCTCGATCTTGGTCACCAGATAGAAGAACCAGCAACTGAACGTCACGTCCAGCGACAGCAGATAGGCGATGCCGATGACGAAGGGGTAGAAGGACATCGGGGTGTAGCCGATGGCGTTCCACGGCGGCGTGGTCACCCATTGTGCGAGGTCCAGGTGGCTGGTGGCGCGTAGAGGTATTTCAGGAACCGCCGGATAGTTCAGGTGGATGGTGTTCATCGTGCCCAGGCTAAAGGGGATGGCAAAACCCAGCCACAATAATCGGCTACTGAACAGCGATTGCGGTTCGCGGATGAGTGCAAGAGGCAGTGCAACCGTCGGGAAGGTCAGCCGCTCACGCTCCACCCATTGCCTGCGCATAATCGCCATCAAGCACAGGCAGGTGAAGGTGTACACGGTCATGAACAGCGTCCACGCACCGATTTGCTTCCACCACAAGCCCAGCGGCACAGGCGCGTCGCCCTGGTAAAAGTATTTCAGCGCGAACTCATTCTTCTGCGCCAGCCAATCGGGGATGTAGCGATGAAAGAGCTGAGCCCACTGGTTTTCGGCAGAGGCGTAATAGAAGGCGGCGGTCACCGTCGGTACGATGAAGTGCAACGCGCCCGAGGAGGACAGCACCGTGGCGACGGTCATCATGACATAGATGACCAGCAGTTCCTGAGGGGTTAGCGCCCATCGCGCTGCTACTCGCCGTAACAGCAAGTTCATCACCACCAGCGCGACCAGCGCGTTGAACGCCCCAACAGGGATAGAGGTGTTCGCCAGCGCGGTGTGCCCGCGTCCGCCCAGCACCAGCTCCGCCCAGTGTATCCACAGGTCCACCAGTGTCACACAGAGGATACCAATCATCCACGCTCTTAGCGTGAGGGTGCGCCCTGGGGCGGCTATCGCTGTGGCTGCAGGTTCCTGCACACGCGCCCCCGCTACGCTGGGAGAATAAGGCACCGTCCACTTACGCCAGGAAAGCATCGGCTAGCCTCTGCAATCTGCGACGAAATCTCGTTTCTTAATCGTTTAATTGCCTCTCGGGCGCGAAGAATCCTTCTGTCTCAGAAACGAGGCAACCTCTTCCGATAATCAAAGAGGCAGCGTTTGACATGTGCATCGGTTTTGCAGATCAACTGCTCTGGTGCTGCATTGATAATCCATTTTGGAACAGATTGCGGAGGTCACTCATGGCACTGAAGCCTTCGTTGCGGGCTTCTGTAGACGGCAGCTTCTGGGTGTTCTTTAACGAAGATAAGACTCAAGCGATACTGCTGGTTGCGCCGCCTCAGGGCGACGGCAACCCTGTGCGGGTGGCGGAGGTCGTGCGTGCACTGGAAGAGATGGGGGTTGCTTACGGCATCGACGAACACGCCATCCGCGATACGATAGAGCGCGCCACAAACCTTGCGAGCAAGGTGCAGGCGGTCGTTGCGCAGGGCGTGCCACCCGTTCACGGAACCGACGCAAAAGTGATTTACCGTTTACCGGAGGAGGCGGTGTTACGTCCATTACCCCTGCTGCTCGATGGAAGCATCGACTATCTCCAGTTAGACCCGGCGCGTTACATTCAGGCGGGACAACTGATTGCCACCGTCGTACCGGCACAGCATGGTCGCCCGGGGCGCACGTTAACCTTTCCGCCACAAAATGTGCCTCAACGCCCCGGCAGAGACGCTAACCTGCGTGCGGGGGAGAACGTGCTTGCCTCCGACGATAACCTGCAGTTCACCGCGCAGAAGTCGGGCTATGTGCACCTCTCCGGCGACAAGCTGATCTTACTACCGGCGCAGCCGATAGCGGGCGACCTGCGGGGAGCGCAAGAGTTTACCGAGACGCTGGTGCTCAAAGGCAATCTCCTGCCGGGTGCGCAGGTGCGCGTGCATGGCGATGTGGCAGTCGGGGGGCGATGCGAAGGGAGCTCTCTCCATGCCAGGGGTACCTGCTACCTGCGCGGCGGGGCACAACGTTCGGATATAGCCGCCGATGGGAACATCCTGCTAGGCGCCAGTGTCATGGATTGCACCCTCTGCACCCGCCATCGAGTGATTGCGCTGAACGCAAACGTGCAGATTGCAGGTGGGCGCATAGTGGCATTTGAGGGCATAGAGGCGTATACTATAGGTACACCTGCGTGGACGCCTACCGAGGTGGTAGTGGGAGTGGACACTCTGGGCGATGAACGGCTCTTTGAGATTGCAGAGGAGATGCGCCAATGTGAGGATAATATACAAAAAATCAACGCCGCCCTGCGCCCGTACGTGTCGGTCACCGCAGAGGTCGCCTCGTCCGAAAAGAAAGAGGCTATCCAGCGACTGATGACACATCGCCGACGTCTGGAGGCGAGGCTGAAGGAACTGCAACACGAGAAGCGCGCCATCACCATACAGGTCAATGCACCCACCCGGGCGGAAGTAGTGGTGCGGGGCGCGATTTACCCGGGCGTGAAGGTGACTATCGGCAAATACAGCTATCTGGTAGAAAGCGATTTGCAAGCCGTTCGCTTTTTCGTCGCGCGTGGTGAGGCGCGAGTGCAGATGAGACCACTGGACAAGCTCTAGGAGAAGAGGCATGAACAACGTGCGTCTGAACCGTTTAGTTCGTACCGAAAGCTCGGAAATCTATCTGATATGGCGCAACAACGAGCGAGTAGGGCAAGTAGACATCCACTATGCTGCTGGTACTATCTACGCCACCTTGCTGCTGGAGGACGATTTCGCCCCAGAACAGGAAGAGACCCTGGTGGCGATGATCGACGAGGACATCGTGTCGAGCTATATGCCTCGCTTCGAGCGGGAAGACTTCGTGGTGCACGTCTTCCGCGCCGAGGAGATCGGACGCTATACCGACCCCAGCATGGACATGGAAGATATCGAAGGCTTCGACTTCGAAGACGAGAACGAGGAGGAAGAGGGCTAGCCATCCTCACCCGAAGCAATAGCCTTGCGAGCACGCTCTACCCATTTGCCCCGTCGATAGCGCAATAGGAAATCGCGCACTTTCGCCGCCCGCTGCACATCACCTGAAGACAGATAGGTGCGCATCAGCAGGTAGTGCGCCTCCCCATCCCAGTCAAAACCCCGATTGCCGAAGCGCGAGAACGGCTCGAGCGCTACGCGCGCCGCCCGCCACAGGTGTTTTTGCACCGCCGTCCGCCCCAGCTGCTTTAAGCGGTTGTACGATTGGCGCACATGGTATAGCATCATCTGCACCAGCACGAACACCACAACGAAGTTTACCAGCAAAAAGCTTACCTGCCCCATCCTCAGCAGTGCCGCCAGAACGGTCATCACCAGCGGCGCCACGAACATCAGGACGGTTATCCACAGGGTGAATCGCCACCATATCAGGCGCAGTTCACGCTGCGCTTGTTCGATAATCGCCTGTTCGGTTGTTGGTTTGCGTTCACCATCCGTCTTCCGTGCCATCATTACCCTCACACCAGCCTCTCCCGCCTGAGCAGAGCGATAAAGAACGGTGCGCCCAACAGGGCGGTAATCACGCCAACCGGTATCTCCGCAGGGCGTGCAACGCTTCGCGCCAGCGTATCCGCCCATACCATCAGCACCGCGCCCAGCACCGCCGCGCTCCAGAACAGCTGCCGATGGTCGGCACCGAATAGCCGTCGCGCGATGTGCGGAACCACCAGCCCCACGAACCCGATGATACCGCTGACCGACACCGCCGCCGCGGTGCACAACGCCGCCAGCACAATCGCCCACCGCTTCAGTTTCTCTACCTCGAAGCCCAGATGCGCCGCGCTCTCTTCGCCCAGAGCGAAGGCGTTCAAACCGTAAGCCATCGCACGTAGTCCCACAAAGCCCAGCACCACAAACGGCAGGAGCAATCGCACGCGCGTCCACTCGGCATCGGCGAAACTGCCCATCAGCCAGAACAACACACGCCCCACGTCCGCCCCCGCCAGCGTCAGCATCAACGTCACTGCCGACCACATGAACGACCCCACCACAATCCCTGCCAGCAGGAACACCGACACGCGCAACACTCCCCCCCGCCGCGCTACCATCAGCACCAGCGCGGTGGCGGCAATCGCGCACACAAAAGCGGCCAGCGGCACACCGAAACCGTGCCATCTTGCCTCCCACCCCGCCAGCACCGCTGCCGACGCACCCATCGCCGCACCGGAGGAGACGCCAATCGTGTAGGGGTCGGCGAGGTCGTTGCGCAGTAAGCCCTGCAGGATCACGCCAGCCACGCTGAGCAACACGCCCACCATCGCCGCCATCGTCATGCGGGGCAGGCGCAACTGCCATATTATCACGCTTGCGCTATCGCTAGCGGAACCGCCTTCCTGCAGGATGCGCCACACCTGCTGGGGTAGCAAAAGTTCACTGCCCAGGCATAGCGCCGCAACCGCTGTGACCACTGCAAGCACACAGAGCAGCAACCCAACCACTGCGTAATGCCTGCGCGAAGACGCCGGCATCGGTTCAACCCTTCTGCGCGTGCGAAAGGATTTTCTTCAGCAGTTCCAGTCCCCTCAGCAGACGGGGCGTAGGGCGTACGAACAGGTTGGAGTCCACGCTGTACACCTGCCTGTTCTGCACCGCTCTGAGACGCTTCAACACGGAGTGCTCGTATAGCGGAGACAGGCGGTTTTCGGGCACGGTGGTGATGATCACGTCGGGATTGCGCACCAGCAACGCCTCTGCAGAGAGGGGGTAATAGTTCGTTCCGCCATCGGCGGCTACATTGCGTCCACCCGCCAGGCGAATCATATCGTCCACAAACAGGTCGCGCCCCGCCACCCACATCGGTAGAGGCTCCACGTTCAGCGTAAACAGCACGCCGGGTCTGGTCGCCGACGTAGAGCGCGAGCGTGCCGCTCTTTCCGCCTGATGGAACCGCTGCGCCAGAGATTCGGCTTGTTTGTCGTGTCCTGTTGCCGCGCCCAGCAGGCGGATGACCCGTGCAACATCCAGCCACGTTTTGGGGGCGATCACCAGCAAGGGAAGCTTTAGCCTCTCCAGCGTGGGGATGAAGCGGCGATTCAGCACGCCATCCGCCACCACCAGGTCGGGCCGCAGGGCAACCACTGCCTCCACGTTCGTGCGCATGTCGCCTACTTTGGGAAGTCGCTTCGCTTCGGGTGGATAGTCGCAGTAGCTGGTAACGCCTACCACCTGCTTGCCCGCGCCGACTGCGAAGAGCACCTCCGTCGTGCCGGGCGTCAGCGATACGATGCGCTGGGGTGGCGATTTCAGAACCAACGTCTTGCCACGAAAATCGGTCACGCGACGTGGAAATGCTGCTAGCGGCATTTTTCCTCCCGGTATTCTATCCAGTCTTCGTCTTCCTCTGCCACAAAGAGCGCGATAAACATTATACACATCCCTCCCTGCCTTGTCGAGGCGCAAAAGCACGGCAAGGGCGGTGTCAGAGCCGCCCTTCCCTCTCCTCGTACTTGCGCTGCATCCAACTTCTCAACAATTATCGAACACCCTCCCCCCAATATTCTTGACTTGTCTACAAACATCTGTTACCTTATATCTTGCCGTTTGTTAATCCTTGCAAATGGAGGTAAACAATGAGAAGAGCAACTTTGTTGCTGATTCTAATCTTAGTCATCCTGACCTTTTCGTGCAGATTTGCCTACGCTTACGATATATTTTTCAGTGCAAGCCGCCCATACGGAACGCTTCCTGATGTAATCATTGCTCGTGCAATGCCCTCCGTTCCGGGCGAGCAGATACGTGGTTGGGAATTATGGATAGGACACTGGTCAGAAGACGCAGGCATACCTATGCCATACTATAGAGTAGCACAGGGTACCACAGCTCTTGAAACCACATACTGGGAAATCTATACAACCCAACTCCCATACTCAGCATTTTTGAGTCAAGGCGCCAAATACGGCTACACCTTTATCGTCACCATAGCTGATGGTAGACGCTTTACCTACCACTCTGGTATGTTTATACGCCCTTAATCAACGTTGGGGGGGAGGTATGACCCTCCCCCCTTCTGACTAGTTAACGCGGCGGTGCTTCCAAAGGAGGTACCTTTGGCGCTGGATAGTGGCTCTTTAGCTTGCTTTCACTCGTTTGGGGCGGTGGTGTCACCCCAGACTTGAGAAATAGCACTAAGAAACCAGCCACTATCGCTACGATGGCTACCAAGAGCCATACTGGGCTTATCTTCCTGTTCATGGTCTTCTCCTACAGCCCTGGACACGAGTTGTCCGATGACCAGGGATAGTAGATGTACAGGTAGCGCCCGGTACATGGGTTGCGTGAGCGATCGTTCCACCACCCTTCTAGCGTCTTTCGTGTCACATACTTAGCATGGGTATCTATGAATGTAACGTTCATTCCGTCTGTATGACGAAATGCCCAGTGACTGGGTCCCCAAGTGGCGTTGTAGCCCAATCCTTGGTCGTTATCGTCCGCATCGTACACCTCAAAGAACCAGATGCGCTCCGCCGGACGTTTGATGAGGTCGAGCATGAACTCGCTAACGGTATTGTCCGGTTTTATGTAGATCACCGCACCGTAGACGTTGATCCCGTAGCTCTTGTAGTACCACTCAGGTACCCAATCGTAGGGGTCGGTGTTCCACGGCTTGCGCGGTACCGCATGACTGGGACAACGGAAAATGTCCTCATTCTTCACGTATGGCAGAATAAACCCAGACCATGTGTTGGGGAAATGGGTGAACTGCCAGTACGTATCCCAAATGGACATGCCATCATAATCTTCCACGTACATCCGCGCTGCAGTACCGATCTGCTTCATGTTGGACAAGCACGAAGTTTGCCGCGCCTTCTCCCGGGCCTGTGCAAAGACCGGGAACAGGATCGCTGCCAGTATCGCGATAATCGCGATAACAACCAACAGCTCAATCAGCGTAAAACCGCGACGTGATTTCATCGTGAGACCCTCCTTCTCGTTTTCAGGTTGTCAAGTCGTCTGCGAGTGTGGCGGTGCGCACGAATCGCGCAGCACCACCTGAGCAGGTATCTCTACCCGCTGTGGAACCGGTTTGCCTTCCATCATATCCATCAGCAGGCGCACACCCGTGCGCGCCAGTTGCTCGAGGTCGACGCGCACCGACGATAGAGGCGGCTGCATGGTGGTGCAGAAAGGCTCGTCATCGAAACCGATGAGCGAGAGCTCTTCCGGCACCCGCACGTTCATCTCCGTAATCGCGGGATAGGCGAACGCCAGCAGGATGTCCGACGCTCCCACGATAGCCGTCAGGGGTGGACGCACTTCCAGCAGCCGCTTCAACGCCTCCTGGACGGTAGGACGAGGCTGACCGTGCTGCATCACCCAATTTGCCTCGGGGGTGATGCCCGCTTCTTGCAGTGCCTGCATGTAGCCTTCAAATCGCTGGGCATAATGCGGCATATAGTGACCGGTGAAGAAGCCGATGCGTCGATGTCCCAGCCGAATCAGCTCACGTACCGCCAGATAGGTGCCTTCACGGTTCGCCTGCACCACGCGGGGAACCGGAACCTCGGGCTCGGCATCAATGACCACCACCGGGTACCCCCTTCGCTGCATCCACAATAACCCCTCGTCGTGCAGGGGGCCGAACACCAGCGCGGCGTCGAAACGGTGATGCCGTTCCCATTCCTGCAGGTAGCTGGCGGACGCGCTTTTATCGGGGAAATGGAGTAGCAGG
This sequence comes from Armatimonadota bacterium, assembly GCA_049969495.1. Lineage (GTDB taxonomy): Bacteria > Armatimonadota > HRBIN16 > HRBIN16 > HRBIN16 > HRBIN16. The sequence continues at coordinate 22,618 of JBMFOT010000002.1, read as the reverse complement.
CTTCCCCATAGATGCCGGGCGCACTCCTCTGCGGCGGCATGCAACATGCGCATCTCGCCCACCGAGTAGGAGGGACGTGCGCCCGGTATCTGCCACGTGTAGATGAGGGCAACCAGGTGCTGTTGCACCGGCTGTTTCGGACGGCTGGCGGCGATGATGGTTCCCCGTCGAGTCCGTTCCACCACCCCCCGTCGCGCCAGCAGGGTCAACGCTCGCTCGGCGGTCTGGTAGCTGATGCCGTAGTGTCGGGCGATGGCGCGAGCAGACCACAGCGGCGTGCCCGGCGTCAACTGCCCCGAGCTGACCGCTGCTTCCACTTGCTCCACGATTTGCACGTAGAGCGGTGTGCGCAAACGCGAGTTCAGATGCAACGGTATCACTTTCTCTCAGTCCTTTGCTATGACTGCTATGATAATCCCATTGCTTATACTCTACACGATGTTAAGCCGTTTGTCAAGGGGTTTTTCCCCTTTTGTGCGGGGTTTTGGGAAAAATCGGTGAAAATGGAAAGCAAAAAGCAAGATCCTCTTTTGATACCATGTAGAGACAACAAAAATCTGATAATAGTCACTATATCCAAGAGTAACTCACCATTCCCATCGCTGGCTTTCTGAGGAAGGAAGCGGCGTCTGTCTGTCCCTTGTTCATACCGGTATCGTCAGCCAGCCTATTCACGGGTATGTGCTATGACTGGTACAGTGAACTTCCCTTCTGTGCTATGAGAGAAATACCTATTTTTCGACGATTTTTGAGCTCAACCCAGCGGAAAGCATTGACAAGCGTTCAAGGATTTTTCTATAATAAAAACAAGTTATGCCCTTAACTTACCGGGCAAAATCACCGATGGGAGGTGCGTACAGTCATGAAGCGCGGCTTTACGCTCATTGAGCTGCTGGTGGTCATCGCGATTATCGCGATACTGGCGGCGATCCTGTTCCCTGTGTTCGCCCAAGCGCGCGAGAAGGCGCGACAAGCATCCTGCCTAAGCAACCTCAAACAGGTGGGCACGGGAGTGATGATGTATGTGCAGGACTACGACGAGACATTCCCCTACAATCGGTTCATCGGTAACGGCGGGGCGACGTGGTCGAACTGGAAGTACGGCATCTTTCCGTACGTCAAGAACCTCCCGGTCTATGAGTGCCCCAATGCGAAGGCGCAAATCTCCCGGATGCTGGGCGACAACGTCAATGCGTGGCGTGGTTCACCAATGGATGAGACTTGGGCACACTGCCATCCGAGCTCGCCTTGGCTGCGCAGTGATCCGCTGTGCGACGTTCCTCGCAGTCAAAATCTGTGGTTCCCGCGTGGTTACACGGTCAACGGCGCCGTTTTCAACCTTGCTGCCTATCAATCCGGCTACGCGGATCCTCCCAGAAAGCTGGCTGACCTCGATGTGCCCGCGGAGACCATCTGGATGCAGGACGGCAAGAACTACGAGCCGGACACCGGTCCGTGGGCTCTGGCACGCTGCTGGTGCAACCCACCAGGTGACCCATTTGGCGGAGATGTGCCTGCTCCAGGCTCGCCCTGCCTGGATGGCAAAGTACGCCAGTATGGCTGGTTGGTCAATCACCTGAAGGGCGTCCATTTCGTGTTTGCGGATGGGCACGTGAAGTGGACACGCATTCAGGGCGCCATCGCCAACAATCTCTGGAAGTGGACCTGCTTCCGCCGTCCTGGCGAGCGCACCTTCCCGTTCGACGGCTACGACAACAACATCTACAACTGCCGTCAGCCTGACCCCGATACGTGCCGTAACGTTGCCCAGCTGCTCGTAGCAGGCGAATACAGGTAGTGCTTCACCGTGTGTCCCCTCTCCCGCACTGCGGGGAGAGGGGTTTTTATTATTCTCTCTTGTGCGCCCGCTTCTTTGCATCCAGCAACCTGCCGATTTGTTCGCCAGAGGTGGAAGGTTGTGGAGCGGCAGGGCGAGCGGATGTCGGCTCTGTGGACACCGCCGGCTCCTCGGATGGCGATGATGGCGGGGTTGTTCCGGTGGGGGCATACTTCTCGCGCAGACGCTCTTTGCGCTGCAGAAGCCGTGAAGTTGCGGGAGCAGTAGAAGTCACCCTGTGCCTCAAATGGAGACGCGCCAACACACGAGCCCATGTTTGTTGCCACTCGGGAAGTGCTTCCATCTGCCACACGATGCGCCTCAGCGCAACGTCCACCGGCAACAAGAACAGCACCACAAACAGCAGGGGGATGCTCGCTTCCGACGGCACCCGCACCGGGGCACGCTGAGCGCCAAAGATGTCCTGCGGCGACGGCTGTTGCTTCCCGCCGGTGAGACGCGCAACCTGTTCCAGAAGTGCTCTGTTGCTCTTCAAGTCACGGTATTCGGGTGAGTAGGCTACGGTGTCTGTGCCGGTGCTGAGCGCTATTGTGCCGTTGGGGTGGCGATACTGCACGGCAACCACGTAGGTTCCGTAGCCCCGCGCGTCAAACGCGGCTTCGTAGCGGGTGGCTCCCGTCTGCGAGAGCACCAGTGGAACCACCTGGCCGGTTGGGAGGAGCAGTTTGGCAGCTGGCGAAAGCGCGCTGGCGTTTGCGGTCGCAGGCTGGCGCAGGAGGTCTACGCTCACGTATCCTTTACCGCCCGAGATGCTTACCTGCGTGCGCAGGTCTTCGGCGGGCAGGCTGCGCAGGATGGTGCGCATGGTGCGCGCGGCGAAAGCGGGAAACCCTGCCCATTTCACCCACTGCGCGCACCACTTCGCCCGTCCGTCCGAGGTGAACGCCATACTGCGCCCCACCCCGTACTGCCACACCGCGAAGATGGGGTCGTCTTTATGGGAGAGCAAGCCTACCTGCGCCCCCGGCTTGGCGGTGGTGGTGTTGTAGCCCAGCAAGGGGGGAGAGCTCTCCCAATCCAAGCCCGAAACGATTTCATCGCCGGTATAGCGCACGAAGAACGGCTCCTCGATATACTGCGCTTTGCTGGCTATCATCGCCTCTTTGGTGAAAATCTGGGGCAGGTTCGCCATGCGGTCGGTGAAGTAGTAGCGTCCGCCCCCAGCCTTCGCCAGCTGCTGCAGGAACGCTTCGTCCTTGCCGTGCCCGAAGCAGACGACGGTGACGGTGATTCCCGCCTGACGCAGCTTGGCTGCCAGCGGTATGGCACCTTCCTGGTCATCGCAGTCGTCGCCGTCCGCCAGCACAATCATGTGCTTCAGTTTAGCCCGGCTCACCTGCAGCAGCTTCGCCCCCGCTTCCATGCCCGGGCGCACGTAGATGCCCCCTCCACCGGGCTGAAAGGCGGCAATGGCACGCAGAATCTGCTCCTTCTTCTCGCCCACACGCCACATCGGCACCACCGCGCGGCAGTCGGAGCCGGCGGCGATAACGCCTACCTCGTCCTGCGCTGTCAGAAAGCGCACCACCGTCGCCGCGGCGCGGTTTGCCAGCTCCATTTTGGTGGTTCCGCCTTCCGGCATCGCCATACTGCCCGAATCGTCCACCACCAGCACGATGCCCACGCTGGGGAACGAGTGGTACTTGCGCACGTCCATCGACACGGGCAGGGTCTCCTCCACAGGCGTTTCAAAGTAGCCGCCTGCACCAAAGCTGTCCTCGCCACCCACCATACCCAGCCCCACACCCAGCTCGCGCGTGGCGGTTTGCAGGGCTCGCATGGCGGGGATGCCCAGTTCGTAGGCAGGCACGTTGTGCAGAATCACCGCATCGTACGCCTGCAACTGCGCCGGCTGTGTTTTCATGCCCTGCGGATTGACCACCTCCACGCGGATGCGCTGTGACTGTGCGGCGGTGGACAACGGCGTGGGCTTTCCGCTACCGGTGACGTACAGCACGCGGGGAGTGCCCTGCACGCGCACATAGCCTGCGCCGCGGTTGTTCTGGGGATAGGTATCGACGGAAGCCAGCAGCGACACCTGGTAGCGGTACTGCCCTGCAACATCCTCGCGGTGTGTCAGACGCACCAGATTCTTGCCCGGCTTGAGCGCTACCGCCTGCGTCTTGACGGGCTGTCCGTCTCGCAGCAGGGTCATCTCCGCCGATTGTGCGTGGGTGGACTGTATCCATAAGCGCAGGTCGAACGGCTCGCCCTCTTTAACCAGCGTGGGAGCCTGTACCCGTTCCACCAGCGCCTCGGTGCGCACCTCTCGCGGGAAGGGAACTACATGTATCTTCACGCCGCGGCTCGCTGCCTGCAACGCCTGCGCCACCGTGTCACCCGCGTTGGCGTTGCCGTCGGAGAAGAGCACAATCTGCTTGCCTGCGTTTTCGGGGAAGGTGGCAAGCGCGAGGCTGATGGCACGCCCAATGTCGGTCATTTCCGGCGAGTTGCTGGCAGGTATTCGGCTGAGGTCGGGGCGCGAGCTCAGCGGAGTGACCACCTGCGGGTCGCTACCGAAGATGATGACGCCCGCCATGTCGTCCTCGCGGATATGGCGCACTGCCTCCTGGATGAACTGCAGAGCGGTTTCGCGTTGCTGCGGCTCCACGCTCGCGCTGCCATCTACCACGAAGAACACCGCCTGCGCGGTGGTGGTGCGTACCCAGCGGATTCCCGCCAGGGCGAACACCACCAGCGTCACCAGCAGCAAACGCAGCCACAGCGAAGCCTGCTTCTGCCAGCGGGGCAGAGCGGCAAGGCTGTGCCGGTGTACCCACCAGAAAGCGGGCAACATCGCCAGCAAGAGCAACATCCACGGGCGTGCGAACTCTACAGGCATATCCGCTCACCGCAGGGCGCGTTCACACTCCTGCCGTAACTCATCCAGGGCGCGCTGTCGTTCCGGGGCACGCACCAGCGACCATAACATCACCTTGTTCTCTCGGGCAGCGCGGTCGGTGTCCAGAATCCGCAGGGCGCGAGAGTACATCTCACGCACCTCGCTCCCCGGCTTGCCCTGTTGCCTCGCGATCCGCGCCAGACCGGCGTAGGCGAAGGCGTAGTCCACCTCGGGCAGCTCGGGCACCGCACGCACCTGATTATATACGCTCGATTCCATCTCCAGCATTCGCCGGTACACCCTCTCCGCATCTTGCAGTTTACCCTGTTGCTCCAGCGTTTTGCCCAGCTCCGCCATGACGCGCAGCGCGTGCGGGTCCAGTTCCAGCGCATGGCGATAGGCTTCGACGGCTCTGTCGCGGTCGCCCAGCATGTCCCGATACAGGTTGCCCAGATGATACCACGTTTTGGAGAGCGGCGTCAGCTCTGCCGCGCGGCGTAGCCACTTTTGGGCGTCCTCTGCACGCGAGAGGTCACCTGCACGCGCCATGCTCATAGAGAGCATGCCCAAACTGAGGTAGTGGTCGCCGTTGAAAGGTTCCCAGCGCAGTGCATGCCGATAGCCCTCTTCGTCGGGGATTCCCTGAGACAGGTTCCAGCTTGCGCTGTTTGCGCTGAGCGCGCCCCCCATGCGCAAGGTCAGCACAACCCAGGCAACAGCCAGCAGGGTGGTGTGGGCAAGATAGAGACGGTTGACGCTTGCCTTCCGCCTCTCTCCTGAGGGGAGAGGGATGACAGAGAGCATCAGTCCCACTATCGCCCAGAAGGTGAACAGGCAGGCAAAGATGTACCAGTCGGAGTCTATCAGGTTGCGTGCGAGCCCGGCGGCGATGGCTGCTGCCAGCCCCGCGCGGAGCACGCGAGCATCCCATTTTCCCACGATTATCCCATTCATATTGCGCACCTCGGTGCGCAATACCGTCCATGCCAGCACGCCGAGCGTGCCCAGTAGCAGAATCAGCGCAGGCGACCCCGCTTCGGCGGCAATCTGCAGATAGGAGTTGTGCGCCATTCGGGTGAATCCCACGAAGGCGTAGCGCGGGTAGGCTATCTCATAGGTTCCCAACCCTGTGCCCAGCAGAGGATGCGCCCGCGCCATACGCAACGTGCCTCGCCACGTCCACACACGAAATCCGCCTGAGTGTTCGCCTTCCTGCACCGCCTGAGTCGTCACACGCGAGGCGAGCGAGCGGGCAGTAAAGAACGCTGTGCCAAGCACCAGCAGGCAGACGATACCGAACACCAGCGCACGCTGGCGGTTCCATGATCGGTTGAACGCCATCCATCCCGCCAGTACCATCAGAGCCAGCACTGCGCTCGCCGTACCGAATCGCGAGCCCGTGAGCAGTATCGCCGCCATCTGCATCCATGCGCCGAAGCCCAACAGCCAGCGCAGTTCCCCTCCCCCTTTGGGAGAAGACAAGGTTTGCGTGGGGCAGGGAGCGAGAGCCAAACCCAACGTGACGGGCATGGTGAGGCAGAGGTAGCCCGCCAGGAAATTGGGGTTCAAGAAAGTGCCGAACACGCGCCAGTTCGGCACGATGCGCGCGTTCTCCGCGTACTCACGCATGGCGAAGGCGGCAGCAAGAGTGCCCGCTAACGCCAGCGCAAGGGCAACCGTCAACGCCTGTTCTCCACGCCTCCGCGAGAAGAGCCACGCCGTGGCGATGACTACCGCCCAGTGGCTCCATGCGACCACCGTACCCCAACGATACACCGAAACCGCTACCGATGCCAGCATCCACAGCACGAACAGAGTCGCCAGCACGCGCGCAGCACGCGGAACCGCGTCATCGCCAGCGGGACACTGTTTCCATTCCCAGATGGCGGCAGCGAGCGCAAGCAGGGTAATCCACCAGATGGCGAGCGGCAACAGCGCTCCGGTGGTAAACAGGGCGGTTACTACCCCGCGCAGGGAGGGTTCTACTGGCTCGCTGCCCACCTCCAGCCGACCGGCAGTCAGCGGCGCGAGTACCACTGCCGCGCTCAACAGCCATGTGGAGAGACTGAACTCCCGTCGCAGGGGTTGCGGAGGTTCGACAGGCTTTTTGTCCGCGCGTCTCTTCTTCATGTTTTTGGGGTTCACCGGCAACGAGCGAAGCTCCTGCCGAGCCGTGATGATGCAACGGTTTTCGACTCATCGGCAGGTTTGCCGTCGCCTCGATCCTGCAGGCATTCTCCCGTGTTGCCTCGAAACTTTACGATGTCGGCACGCCCGTGGTTCGTCCATCTTGATTATTTGGATATGGGCGGAGTGGTTCTGCTTTGCTGTCGTTCTGAGCAAAGCGAAGAATCTCGTATTACCGCCACTCTGAGATGCTTCGCTGACGCTCAGCATAACAAACATGGTGAAGACGCAAAATCGCCTTAGGATTGGAGGGATACAATGAAAGCGTGGCTTCTGACGTTGTTAGTCGCACACCAGGCTGTACTCACATACGCCCAAACCATTTCTCACACGAGGGAAACAACAATGAAAGTGGTAGCAACACCTCCAACCGCTCCTGCAAACCGATATTACGCGGGCAACCGTGCCCCTTTGCTGCCCAGTCCGCTCATCAAGCTGCCTACCGGCTCTATCCGCCCGGAGGGCTGGCTGCGTCACCAGCTGGAGCTGATGGCGGAGGGCTTCACCGGTCGCCTCACCGAAATCAGCCCCTGGTGCCGATGGGAAGGTAGTGCATGGGCGCACCCGAAAGGCGAGGGCGAACGTGGTTGGGAAGAGCTCCCCTACTGGCTGAAGGGATTCACCTCGCTGGGTTACCTACTGGGTGAGGAACGTATTATCGCCGAATCGAGGAGGTGGATAGACGCCATCCTTGCCAGCCAGCGTGAGGACGGTTACTTTGGTCCTGAAAGCAACCTGAAGGAGATGGACCTCTGGCCCAACATGATAGCCCTTTACGCTCTGCGCACCCACTACGAGGCTACCGGCGATAAACGGGTCATCCCTTTTATGCTCAAATATTTCCGCTGGCAGATGACCATACCGCTGGAGAAGTTCCTGCCGGGCAGCTGGCAGAAGTTTCGCGGCGGTGATAATCTGGACTCCATCCACTGGCTGTACAACCTGACGGGCGAAAAGTGGCTGCTGGATGCTGCGCGCGTCACACACGAACGCACTGCCGACTGGACAGGCAACATCCCCACCTGGCACGGCGTCAACATCAGCCAGGGCTTCCGCGAACCGGCACAGTACTACCAGCAAACAGCAGACATCCGCTACCTGAAAGCCACCGAGCGGGTGTACGACACGGTGATGGGCATCTACGGACAGGTGCCGGGCGGTATGTTTGGCGCGGATGAGAACGCTCGCCCCGGCTTCACCGGTCCCCGACAGGCGGCAGAGACCTGCTCGATGGTGGAGATGATGTACAGCCACGAGCTGCTCACCCGCATCACGGGCGACACGAAGTGGGCAGACCGCTGCGAAGAGGTAGCGTTCAACTCGCTGCCCGCCTCGATGACGCCTGACCTGAAAGGTCTACACTACCTTACCGCGCCCAACATGGTGCAGCTGGACCGTCAGAGCAAGTCGCCGATGCTGCAGAACGCCGGCGATATGCTCTCCTACAACCCTTACGATTACCGCTGTTGCCAGCACAACGTCTCGCATGGGTGGCCCTACTTTGCCGAGCACCTGTGGATGGCAACGGCGGGCAACGGACTGGCAGCCGTACTCTATGCGCCCAGTCGGGTAAAGGCGAAGGTGGGCAACGGAGAGACGGTAGAAATCCGCGAAGAGACAGACTATCCCTTTGGGGAAGAGATTTCCTTCGCGGTCAGCACCCCGAAACCGGTGCGATTCCCGCTGGTATTGCGCGTGCCGGGCTGGTGCGCGACGCCAGCGGTGGAAGTGAACGGACGCAGGCAAGCTGTGCCCGCCCCTGCGAAGGGCTGGATTGTCTTGCAGCGCGAATGGCGTCACGGTGACCACGTGAAGCTGACCCTACCGATGCCTCTGTACCTGAAGGTATGGGAGAAGAACCGCCATACCATCTCGGTGCATCGCGGACCGCTGGCGTTCTCCTTGCTGATCGGTGAGCGGTGGGCACGCTATGGCGGCACAGACCGTTTCCCGGCATACGAGGTCTTCCCCACTACCGCGTGGAACTACGGATTAGTGGTCGACGTGAATAATCCGCAAAGCTCCTTTGAACTGGTCAAAAAGCCGGGCAAGGTCGCCGAGCAGCCGTTTACTGCCGACAACGCACCTGTCTTGCTCAAGGCGAAAGGCAAGCGCATCCCGCAGTGGCGTCTGGAGGCGAACGGTCTTATTGGCGAGGTGCAGGATTCGCCCGTGCGCTCGGACGAGCCGATAGAGCAAATCACCCTGATTCCGATGGGATGTGCCCGATTGAGGGTGTCGGCGTTTCCTCAAATCAGCGAGGCACCGGACGCAAAGGTCTGGCAGGAGACCGATGCGGTATACGCTGAAGCCTCGCACTGCTGGCATCTGGACACAGTGCTCGCGCTCAATGATGGGCGTGTTCCCTCCTCTTCCGCCGACATGAGTATCCCCCGTTTCACCTGGTGGGACCACGTCGGTACTACAGAATGGGTGCAGTACGTCTTCGCGAAGCCGCGCCGCCTCTCGTGGTGCGAGGTGTACTGGTTCGACGACGAGCCGGCAGGAGGGCAGTGCCGACTTCCCGAGCGGTGGCGGGTGCTCTGGTTTGACGGTCAGCAATGGCATCCTGTGCAGAACGTGCAGAGTGCCGAGATGCGTAGGGACGCCTTCAACCGCGTGGAGTTCACGCCTGTGGTGACGACGGCTATTCGCATTGAGGCAGAGCTCAGAGCAGGGTTCTCTGCAGGCATCCTGGAGTGGCGGGTTGGGGAGTAGTACCCAGCGAGCACGCAAAAAAGCACCGGACAGTCCGTCCGGTGCTTTTAGGGTTCTGGACATGGATACTCTCCAGGCAAGGCTGGTTTGCTGTGGGGACGCAATGCGCCGGGTAGCCGTCGCTCACGAGAGCGGGCTAAAAGCCACGCCCCCAACCGCCGAAGCCACCGCCCCAGCCGCCGCGATTGAAGCCACCGCCCCAACCGCCGCCCCAGCCGCCGCGGTTGAAGCCCCCGCCCCAACCGCCGAAGCCGCCGCCCCAGCCGCCGCGGTTGAAGCCACCGCCCCAACCGCCGAGGCCACCACCCCAGCCGCCAAGGCCGCCGCCGAAGCCGCCAAGGCCGCCCCAGCCGCCGCCAGCCCAGCCGCTACCGCCCCAGCCGCCGAGGCCGCCACCGAAGCCGCCATAGCCGCCATAGCCTCCAAGACCGCCGTAGCCGCCATAGCCGCCGTAGCCGCCGAAACCGCCGAAGCCACCGCTATACGTCCAGCCGGTCTGATTGAGCGCAACCGCGGTTCCGCCGAGCAGCTGGGCAACCGCCAGGGAGTCCAGATGCTGCAACATGATTTTCTCGGTGCGAACCTGGGGTTGTGGCTGTTCCTCCACCGTAGGCTCTGCAACGCCGGTCTCGTACGTCTCTACCTTGGGCGTGATGATGTACACCCCGCCGTCCACGCGGTAAGTCAATGGCGGGTTCGCAGCGCGCAGAATGGTACGCAGCGCCGTCTCGAAGGTGACGTCCTTCAGCGAGACGGTGACGTAACCTCCCACCACCGACTCGTCCAGCGTGTAGTTGTAGCCGACGGAGCGGAACAACAGCTTCAAGGCGTCGGCGATGCTGGCGGACTCCAGATTCAAGGTGATGCGAGGCGGTTGTTGTCCGCCTTCCTGCTGACTGTACGCCGGGCTCACTGTGCCCAGAACAAGCACAAGCAACGCCAGAACCCACAGCCACTTCATACGCATTGGTCTCACCTCCCCTGTCGCGCGCGATAGAGGTTTCCATTTATTAAGACGCAGATAGGTGGCGATAGGTTACTTTTCTATCATCTCCATTTTACCTCATAGCGTCTCTTTCCTAACTATACATGATGCAGGCTCCATTGGCTCAACAGGAGATTCGCCACCCAAAGAAGAAGACTGAGCGAAGAAACAATACATTGCGAGATCGGGAGGGAAATAGCGGTGCGGTTGGTTAGACTCCTCATCATCCTGACCTGCATGATTCTGCCCTCTGTTCTCGTGCAGGCTCAAAAGTCGGTAGTGGAAGTGGATGCTTCTGCACAGGGTACCCCTATCAGCCCTGTACTATGGGGCATCTTCTTCGAGGAGATTAACCACGCGGGCGACGGGGGAATCTACGCCGAACTGGTGCGCAATCGCTCTTTCGAGGACGCTCCCGTTCCGCAAGCGTGGACTCTCGTCGGGGGCGATAGGGGTAAGTCGCATATCGCGGTAGACAGCGACTATCCCCTGAACGCACGCAACCTGCGCAGTCTGCGCTGGGAGATAGGGGAGGGATCGCCGCGAGTCAGTCTGGTCAACGAGGGCTACTGGGGCATCGGGATAGAAAAGGGCGAGCGGTACCGGCTGTCGCTGTATGCGCGGTGCGACAACCGCTTTCGCGGCGAGCTGGTGGTTAGTCTGCAAGCAGCAGACGGTGAGGTATATGCCCAGCACAGGGTACGGAACATCGGTAGGGAATGGAAACGGTTTGTGGCAACCCTGACATCTCGCGCGACCGATGCCCGGGCCCGACTGGTCATCACGGCAACGTCGCCGGGTGTGTTGTGGCTGGACATGGTTTCACTGATGCCGGTAGACACCTTCAAGGGGCGACCAAACGGCTTACGTAAAGACCTTGCGCAGATGCTGGCGGAGCTCAAGCCTTCCTTCCTGCGCTTTCCGGGCGGTTGCTTTGTAGAAGGGGACCGCATGAGCAATGCGCTGCGCTGGCGCAATACGCTGGGCGACATCGCCGAACGCCCGGCGCGCTGGTGCGTGTGGGGCTATACCACCACGCAGGGACTGGGCTTGCACGAGTACCTGCAGATGTGCGAGGATCTGGGCGCAGAACCTCTGCTTGTGGTCAACTGCGGGATGGCATGCCAGTATCGTAACGGCGATGTTGTGCCGATGGACACACTGGACGAGTGGATCGAGGACGCGCTCGCTGCCATTGAATACGCTATTGGGCCGCCTACCAGCAAGTGGGGCGCGCTGCGGGCGAGAAACGGACATCCCAAACCCTTCCCCTTGCGATTCGTGGAGGTCGGCAACGAGAACTGGGGGTCCGCCTACGAGGAGCGATACGCCCGCTTTTACGACGCCATCAAGGCGCGCTTTCCCCATATTCAGGTTATCGCCAACTCGCCGGTACGCAGCCGACCGATGGACATTCTGGACGAGCACTACTACTCCAGCCCCGAGTGGTTCATCTCACAAGCGAACCGTTACGACCGCTACGACCGCAAGGGACCGAAGATTTTTGTCGGCGAGTACGCCGTCACTCAGGGCTGTGGAACAGGCAACCTGCGCGCGGCAATCGCCGAAGCCGCTTTCATGACGGGTATAGAGCGCAACAGCGATATCGTTATTATGGCGGCGTATGCACCCTTGTTTGTGAACGTGAATGCCCGACAGTGGAACCCCGACCTGATCGGTTTTGACAGCTCGCGCGTGTATGGCACGCCCTCTTATTACGTGCAGAAGCTGTTCAGCGTTTACCGTGGCACACACGTGCTGCCCTTGAAGGTAGATGCACCTGCCATAGCGGTCACCGAAACACGCGGGGCAATCGGGCTGGGCACGTGGGCGACACAAGCAGAGTACCGGGATGTGAAGGTCACTCATCACGGGCAGACCCTATTTGCCGCCGATTTTGCGCAGGGAACCGCCGGCTGGCGTGTGGTACGAGGCGACTGGCAGGTCGTGGATGGCAGCTATCGCCAGAACAGCCTGACCACCGATTGCCGTGCGGTTGTGGGCGACCCCAATTGGGCAGATTACACCCTGACGCTGCGCGCGCGCAAGATCGGGGGAGCAGAAGGCTTTCTCATTATGTTCCGCGTGCGCGACGATAACAACTGGTACTGGTGGAACCTCGGCGGTTGGGGCAACTCCAAACACGCTGTGGAGAAGTGCGTTGGCGGCGGCAAGAGCATCGTGAGCAACGAGGTGCCCGGCAGTATCGAAACAGGGCGATGGTACGACATCCGCATCGAGGTACAGGGCGCACGCATCCGATGCTATCTGGACGAGAAATTGATACACGACTTCGAGGACAAACCGCTACCTGCCCTCTACGCCGTTGCCAGCCGGAACCACCGGACCCGTGAGATGATTCTGAAAGTGGTGAACGTCTCCGACAGGGCGCTAGAGACGGAGATTCGCCTGCAGGGTGTGCGCTCGGTGCATCCGTTAGGCAAAGCGGTGACTCTCACCAGCGAGAGCCTTGACGACGAGAACTCACTGGAAAACCCCATGCGCGTTGCGCCGGTCGAACGCGGGCTGAGCGGGGTTGCTCCACAATTCCGATATATTTTCCCCAGGCATTCGTTGACGGTGATAGTGCTGAAGGAGAGATAGAGAACCTCACCGCCGTCCCCTCTCCGACAAGGAGAGGGGCAATGCTCCCCCCTCCCCCTAGGGGGAAGAGGGTTGGGGGGTGCAAGTCTACCGAAATTGGGATACGCGTGAGCAATGCTCCCCCTTCCCCTGTGGGGAAGGGGGTTGGGGGGATAGGTCTAAACTCTCTTTCCTACCCACAGTACCGCGTTGTACAGGATGCGGCGCACGATGGGATGGAAATAGGTGCGCATGGTCTCGTGCCCCGGGCGGAAGTAGAACACACGCCCGATGCCTTCGCCCTGCCCGACGCCACCACCGGGCCCTGAGGTGAAGTTCGGGTCTATGCCTTTGCCTACCGTCCAGCACAAGCCGGACGGGAAGGTCTCGCCGCCCAGCGGGAAGTAGGACTGCAGTATCACCACCAGCGGCGGCGGCACGTCAAACGGCGCGCCGTACATCTCCTCACCGTTCAAGACAAAGTCCTCCACGCCTTTGGCAATCGGATGCCAAGGGGCGCACACCCGAATGTGCTCATCCTCCGGCGGCTCGTGTTCGCGCCAACCGCCTTTCAGGTGGCCAGTGCAGTTCAGCACCGCTCGGAACGGCTTGGAATAGTGTGCCGAGTGCAGGGCGATGAAGCCCATGCCTTCCTGCTGCACACGCTCCGCGATGCGTGATGCCAGTTCGTCTTTCACCTCGCCGTGCCGGGCGTGCCCCCACCACATCAGCACATCGGTGTTCGCCAGCAAGTCAGCGGGGCAGCCCTGCTCCGGTTCGTCGAGGTTGGCGGTGCGCACCTCCAGCACCCCCTCTTGGTCTAGCTCTTTCAGCCCTTCTGCCACTGCGCCGTTGATGCTGTTCGGGTACAATGCTTTGGGCGCATGAGGCGGGTTCTCATCCCATACCAGAACACGCAGTTTGCTCATTTTTCTCCTCCGTATGGCTTCCGTTTTCAGGCATCTTCGCCCATTATCTCTTTACGGGTCACCTCGCGTCCTTCCTGCACCGAGCGGTAGCCCGCTTCAATGAGCGCGACCACCTGCAGGTTGTGTCTGCCGCTGCACAGGTAGGGCTTGCCCTCTTCCAGAGAGCGGATATAGTGCGAGATGGCGTTGGAGAAAGCGTCAGGAAACCATTTGCCAGCGAACCGTGGGCGTATCTCGGCAGGCGGGTCGGCAGTCACGATGACCACCTCCTCGCTGGTGCCTGTGATCGCTCCCTGATCCCCCTGAATCACCACCTCCTCCACAGAATGTGGGCGTGGCAAATGTCCACGGTAGCACCAGTTATTGATGATGCACGCCTGCGTCCCGCTCTCGAAGCGGATGTTCATCACGTTCCATGTGTCGCCGACAATGCCTTTTTGCGAGGGATCGCGCCCCATCATGGCGTATGCGCTCTGCCAGCTGCCGAACCAGTGCACCACCAGCGCGAGATGGTGCACCCCCATGTCGCTGAGCACCCAGCGCTCCTGCTTTCCGTAGAAGGGATGCGCGCTCAGGTCAATCCAGTTGCGGTTTTCGATCTGGCAGTAGTACGGCTTGCCAATAGTCCCCTCGCGTAGGTACCGCTCTATCACCTGAAAGCCGGGCACAAATACCGAGTTCTGATTCACCATCAGCGGGATGCCCGCCTCTTCGGCAATGCGCACCAGTTTTCTGGCGTTCTCATAATACTGCTCCAGCGGTTTCTGCACGAACAACGCTTTGCCGTACTTCGCTGCCGAGCGGAAAATCGGTTCGCGCACATGCAGGAAATGCGGCGCCGCCACATCCACAATCTTCACCTCGGGATGGGCGATGAGAGACTCCACATCGGTGGTGGCGATGGACAGTTCCCATTTCGCCTGCATCAGTTTGACTCGTTCGGGGTCGATGTCTGCACCACCCACCACCTTTAGTCCCAGGTTGCGGTAGGCTTGCAGGTGTATATTGGCAATGCCGCCTAAACCAACGATGCCGATACCCCATTGCTCGAATGCCATCCTTGTACCTCCTTTCCGTCTGTGTCATTTCGAGCGTCAGCGCAGCAATCTTCCCTTTCGCAGGAAAAAGCTCCTCTTTTTGCGAATTCACCAGAGAGGAGGTGTAACAGGATAATGAATCTCTTCGAAATGCTTTTACAAACCACCCAGCGCCATCCAGATCAAACTGCTCTCATCTTCCGTGATAAGCCGATCTCTTACGGACAGCTGCTCGGCGCGGTGAGCGGGGTCGCGAAGGGGCTCCAAGAACTGGGTATCGGAAAGGGCGACCGGGTAGCGATTCTGCTTCCGAACGTGCCGCAGTTCGTCATGGCGTATTACGCCTGTCAAGCACTGGGGGCGATTGCGGTACCAGCGAACCCCTTGCTCAAACCGGACGAGCTGCGCTACATCTACAACGACGCCGGTGTCAAAGCGGCGGTGACGATACCGATGCTGGCGGATGTGTTGCGGGCGGTGAAGCCACAGGTACCCTCCTTGCAACATCTCC
Organism: Armatimonadota bacterium; assembly: GCA_049969495.1. GTDB lineage: Bacteria > Armatimonadota > HRBIN16 > HRBIN16 > HRBIN16 > HRBIN16. Next base: position 6,968 of record JBMFOT010000002.1, on the reverse strand, counting down.
TGCTGGCAGGCGGCGAGGCTCCGGACTTTCTGTCTTTCGACGCCTTGTGGCAACAGCCTGCCCCCGTGCCTACCCCGCCGGATTTTAACCCGCGCGAGCATCCTGCCGTGTTCCTATACACCTCCGGCACGACGGGCCTCCCCAAAGGTTGTATGCTCAGTCACCGCAACCTGATTGCCAACTGCGAATCGTGCGTGTCGGTGCTAGAGATGACGCCCTCCGATAATTTCGTGACCGTGTTGCCGCTGTTTCACGCTTTCGCAGGCACGGTGTGTATGCACCTCTCTATCTACGTGGGCTGTACCAGCACGCTGGTAGAGCGGTTCACCCCCGACGGCGTGCTGGAAACGATAGAGAAACATCGTTGCACTATCTTCCCGGCAGTGCCGACGATGTATGCCGCCATCCTGCACTACCAGCTGCCGCGAGAGTATGACCTGTCGTCTCTGCGCATCTGCGTGTCGGGCGGTGCACCGATGCCGGTGGCGGTCATGGAAGCCTTCGAGAAGCGGTTCAACGTGGTCATCTTAGAGGGCGACGGACCTACCGAGTGCTCGCCGGTGACAGCGGTCAACCCTCTGAAAGGCGTGCGCAAGCCGGGCAGTATCGGACTGCCTATCCCCGGTGTGGAGATGAAAATTTTCGACGACAACGACAACGAAGTGCCGGTGGGCGAGCTGGGCGAGATTGTGGTGCGCGGCGAGAACGTGATGCTGGGCTACTATAACCTCCCCGAAGCCACCGCCGAAGCGATGCGCAATGGCTGGTACCACACCGGCGACATCGGCAAGATGGATGAGGACGGCTACTTCTACATCGTGGACCGCAAGAAGGACATGATTATCGTGGGGGGGCTGAACGTCTACCCACGCGAGGTGGAGGAGGTGCTGCACACTCATCCGGCAGTAGCAGAGGCGGCTGTTGTCGGGGAGTACGACGAACTACGCGGTGAGGCTCCGGTGGCTTACGTGGTGCTGAAGCCCGGTGCAGAGGCAACCGAGCGTGAAATCATTCGCTACTGCCGCCAGCGACTGGCGAATTTCAAGGTACCGCGGCGTGTGGAGTTCCGCGAGTCGCTACCCAAGTCCGGCACAGGCAAGATTCTCAAGCGCCTGTTGCGCAAGGAAGTGGAGCAGGAGCAGGGCGCGGGCGCAGGATGATCGGCACCTTCATCAACACGGCAGCGGTAGTGGTCGGCACGGGCGTGGGCTTGACCGCACGACGTTTCCTCAAGCCGCGCCTGCGCGAAACCACCATGCAAATCATCGGCTTGATGACGCTCATGATCGGGGTGCAGATGAGCCTGAGCGAAAAGAACCCCCTCTTACCGCTGGCAAGTCTGTTGCTCGGTGCGATTATCGGTGAAGGTCTGGATATCGAGGGGAAATTGGACGCCTTGGGTAACGCCCTGCAGCAACGCTTCAGCAACGAAGGCGGTAGCACGTTCAGCCAGGCGTTCGTTAGTACCAGCATCCTCTTCTGCGTCGGGCCTATGACCATCATGGGTTGTATTCAGGACGGATTAACAGGTAATTACAGCCTGTTACTGGTCAAAAGCCTGCTGGACGGCGTTTCCTCTGCCTTCTTCACCGCTGCGCTGGGCTGGGGCGTGCTGTTCTCGGCGGGCACGGTGCTGGTGGTACAGGGCACGCTGACGCTGGGCGCAGGCTGGATAGGCAACGTGCTTACCGAAGGAATGAAAAACGTGATGTTCGCCACTGGCGGGTTGATGATGCTGGGGCTAGGCATCCGTCTGCTGAACCTGCGCCCGATTCCGGTGGCGAACTTCCTGCCCGCATTGCTTATTGCGCCGTTGCTGGTGTGGTTGATGAACCTGTGACGGTAGCCTCTGCCCGCACGCGCTCGACCGCTTTGCGCAGCGTTTCGAAATCTCGCTCGCCCTCGAAGCGGTAGCGGATGCGTCCTTCGTGGTCAATGACATAGGTAATCGGCACGCCCTGTATCCAGTATGCAGAGACAATCTCGGATGTCGCCAGAGCCTGCGGGTAGGTGATTTTGAACCTCTCTATCCACTCGCGCACCGCACGCTCGCCCTGGGTTTCATTGACCGCAACGCCTATCATGATGAGAACCTCTTCGGGATAAACCTGGCGCAGGCGCACCAGCTCGGGCATCTCTACTTCACAAGGGGCGCACCAGGTGCCGTAGAAGTGGAGCAAGAGAATCTTGCCCCTCATCTCCTGGTGACGCAGCTGCGCGCCGTCGAGGCTTCTCAGGGTGAATGGAGGCGCAGGGTCGGTGCGCTTCGGATGTACCGGCTTGACGGTTGCCCATCGCTGTTCATCTGCCCAGCGCGCTCGCTCTTTTGCCCACCACTGCTTCCACTGGCGAATCACCACCTGCTGCTTTTCAGGCGGGTCAGCGGTTCTGGCAAAGTAGGGTTTGCCGGTCAGCTTGCGCAACACGCCCAGCGCAAAAAAGCGGGTGGTCTGATCGTAGTCGTCCAGAAGCGGTATCACCGCAGGCACCACACGCTTGTCGTTTGCGAAACGCAGCTGGCTGATTGCCGCGCGGCGGATATCCACGTCCTCGTCGCGCAAAGCCATCAGCAGCAAGCGTATACCGCGCTCGCGATCCAGCCTCCACAACGCCTCTACCGAACGTCGGCGCACCGCCGAGCTGTTGTCTTCCAATCCACGTTCCAGCAGAGGGTATACTTCCTGAATTTTGCTGTCCTCAATAGCCTCCACCGTTGCCAGGCGCAGAAGAGGATTGGGACTACGAAACAGCTCGCGTGCCAGTTTGGCGCGCTCGGCTTTGGGCAGACCCGCCATCCGGTCGACTACCTTGACGGTGGTCTCCTCAGCAGTTGGCAATTGTAGGTTCTGGTGCTGGTGGCTGGCGATGAAGGGGTAGACCATCACGAAAAGCACCGCCAGAGCGGCACCAATCACCAGCGCTCCCCAGAACGGATGAACTTTTTGAGGCTTTCTCTCGCCTTCGGTGCCCGATTGAGGGGAAGAAGCCATCCCGTACCTCCTGCCCGATGAAAAAAGATGGTAAAATAACCTGTTACCTACCCGGCTTGAATACTACCACATTGGCAGGTTCGCTGTAAATAACCATTTGACTCTATGGCGGCGGCGCAGTACAATAACACCCAGCATGACTCAGGAGACACATAAGGTTGCTCGCGCCGCGGCGGTGATGATGGCGGCGATTTTTATCAGCCGCGTGCTGGGGCAATTACGGGATACTGCTATCGCCGCATGGTTCGGTCAAAACGCTTACACCGATGTGTATCGGGCGGCGTTTTCCATTCCCGATTTGCTCTTCTTCCTCATCGCAGGCGGCGCGCTTTCCTCGTCTTTTGTGCCGGTATTCACCGAATATCTCACGCGCGGACAGGAAGAGGAGGCATGGAAGGTCTTCTCGATAGTTGCTACCTTCATGACGCTGGTGGTCACGGGCTTTGTGCTGATTGGGGAGGTATTCGCCCGTCAGCTGGTTCCCCTGATTGCACCGGGCTTCCAGCCCTGGCAGCTGGACATGACCGCAACACTCACCCGCATCGTTTTGCCCGCACAGATATGCTTCTTTCTCGGTGGGTTGATGATGGCCACGCTGTATGTGCGCGGGCATTTTCTGGTTCCCGCGCTGGGCCCCATTATCTACAATCTGGGAATCATCGCCGGTGGATGGTTGCTGGGCGGGCATCTGGGCGTCGCCGGGCTATCGTGGGGCGCGCTGGCAGGCGCGATAGCGGGCAACCTGCTGTTACAGATGGCGTTTCTGCGCCGCGTGGGAGTGCGTTACCGGTTCAGCCTGCACCTGAAGCACCCGGGTGTGGTGCGGGTGGGGAAGCTGGTATTGCCGGTGATTCTGGGGCTGTCGTTGCCGCAGGTGTTTGTGCTGATTAACCGTGCGTTTGCTTCGCTATTGCCCCCCGGAGCGGTCTCCGCGCTGGACAATGCCAACAAACAGATGCAGGCGCCACTGGGCATCTTCGCGCAGGCTATCAGCATCGCGGTGTTTCCTACGCTGAGCGCACAGGCAGCACGCGGTGATATGGAGGCGTTTCGTCGCACGCTGCTGCAGGGCTTACGCGCGCTGTGGTTCCTCACCGTGCCCATCTCCGTGCTGATGATGGTGCTTTCCAGCGACATCGTGTCCATTTTACTGCAATACAAAAAGTTCACCCCGTACGACACGCGCGTTACCGCCGAGGCGCTGGTGTTCTACTGCATCGGCTTGTTCGCTTTCTCCAGTCAGGCGATTCTGAACCGTGCATTCTACGCGGTGCAGGATACCGTGACGCCGGTGGTCATCGGCACGCTGACGACGCTGGTGTTTGTGCCCCTCAACTGGTGGCTAATGGCTCCTCTGGCGCATAAGGGGCTTGCGCTGGCGGGTTCCATCGCGGCGATACTGCATGTTCTGTGGATGTTACATGCGCTGCATCGCAAGGTGCGGATACCGGTTGGGCAGCTCTGGCTTCCTTTTACAAGGCTGGTGCTGGCATCCGTTGTCGGCGGGGTGGTCGGCTATGGGGTGCGGGTGTTGCTGGTGGCATGGCTTCACGGATGGGGTCTGCATCCCAAGCTGGTTTCGTTACTGGCGATTGTGCTGGTCACAGCAACAGGCGGGGGAGTGTATCTGCTGATAGCCAAGTTGCTGCGCGCCGAGGAGATGGGCGACGCGCTGAGGGCGTTGCGAAGGCGTAGCGGATAACGGCTAGGTGGTGGAGGGCGAGGCTCCTGCCGAGCCGTGCGAGATACCCCCTACCTTTCCTCCCCCGTAGACGGGGGAGGAAAAAGGCTCCCCCCGCTCGCGGGGAGGGCTGGGGTGGGGGCTAAACCGGTGTCGGTACCCCGCGCTATCGTCGTTCCTTGCGTTGCAGGTCGCGAATCACGCGCCAGCCGATCAGCTTCACGTCCTGCTCCTTGAGGATACGACGAATCTCCGCATCGGTGGTGAACAGGCGAAACTCCTCGGCGCGGTCTTTCCACGACCCGGCGATGTGCTGCATCTCTTCGGTGGGGAGCGCGGGATGGATGTACAGTTCGGTGACGCCCGGTTTGAGCTCGCGCAGCACGCGCTTCCAGTACTGCGTCACGCTTTCGCCCGACTTGCGCCCGCCGTGTATCAGATAGTCCGGGAACAGGATGCCCTGCTCCAGCACCTTCTGGCGCATATCGGGATAGCCAAACTGTGCCAGCAGCTCCTGCGAACCCATGCGCACTGGTAGATTGAACTCTTTTGCCAGAGGGACGTACACCTCATAGAAGTACTTGTCGCTGTATTGTAGGGTGCCCATGTGCGAGTCCAGGTGGGTAATGTCGATGCCGTTGTCCATTGCCATCTTAATCTGGGCGCGCGCCTCCAGCATTGCCTGCTCGGGGGTAGCGTTGGCATACACCTGCGGTACATCGCTCCACAGATAGCCCTGCGGGTCTATCAGCCCTTTCAGTTTGCACCGGTCACCAACGGGTCCCCAGCGATAGTACTTCCACTCGCTGGTGTGGGTGAGATGGATACCGAAATCCGCCTTGGGGTGTGTGCGGGCGTATTCGGCAATCTGCAGGAACCAGGGACAGGGCACCATGATGGAGCCGGCGGTAATTAACCCCTTCTCCATCCCCTGGATGGTCGCCTGATTGGCAGCGTAGCTCATGCCCACGTCGTCGGCGTTCACAATCAGCACCTTGTCGGTTGGCTTGAAGCCCAGCTTGACCGCAAGGGAGACCTCTTGTGCCATTTGGAACCTCCTTATCTTATCGACAGCAGGGTTGTTGCACAGGGATCATGCACAGCAATCGCAACGGCTGTTCCCCCGTGTTGACAAAGGTGTGCAATTCATCCGGGGGCACAAACACCGCGTCACCTTCCCGGAAAGGATGGCTTTCGTTCTGTGCCCGCAGTTCACCCTGCCCGCTCAGGATGAACACCTCATGCTCCCACGGGTGCCGGTGCAACGGGGTGTTCCCCCCCGGGGCGATCTCGAACAGGCGCATGGCAAAGGTCGGGGCGCCATCGCGGTCGGTGATGAGTTCCTTGATGTACGTCCCACGAGCGCCTTCTGCGACCACTGGTTGAAAAGCGATTTGTTCTGAAGAGACGACCTTCATGATGAAATCTTCCCCCTCGTCCACGTTTCCACGCAAAAAGCGGCTCTTCCTGCTTGTGGAAGAGCCGCCCTGTTGGCTGGACAAGGTGTCACAACATGATCTCTGCGGGCATGGCGAACACACGAAGAGCGGGTTTGCGCCGTTCCTCAAAGCTGTCTACCAGCTGCTTGAGCTTCTCGGTAACCTGCTGAGCCATTTCATCGGGCATGACGCTCAAGAAGACCGTGTTCTGTCCTGGCATGATGGGCGAACCCAGTCTCCTGCCGGTCTCTCCGACGCCGGATACCCCGGAGTAGCGGGTGTAGCCCGGCACATGCACCTCGTCCAGCACCTTGACCACGCGGTAGTCGATGCCCGTCTCGCAGACAATCATGAGCATCTTCATGGTTGCCATCCTCCTCTCAAAAGCTCATCGCTCGCGGGCAGAGAAAGAAGTATCGACAGGAGGTGCTATCCATGTTGAATCGTATCCCGTGATGAGCAACTTGTCAACCGATGGCGGGGCGCTACCTACTCATGATGTGTTCCCAACCTGTCCTTCGGGGGAGGGGAGGTTCGCCCTCCCCTTCGGGAAACGTGGAGATTAACTTTTGACAGACTACCAGCAGAGTGCTAAGCGTGATTATCTGGGTGAAGCGGAGCAGTCCCGCTTGCCCGTTACTCTGAACGTAGCCGCAACCTTCAGGTTGCGTGCCTGGCATTCTGAAACGAAGAAGCTCGTTCTATCGCCACTCTGAGATGCTTCGCTAACGCTCAGTATGACAAAATGGGATGCATAATAACCCTTTGCCGCAGTTTCAATCCCTTATAGGTAGGCTCGTAACTTCGGCAAAACGTCGCTGCTGGCGCGGGAGCTTCTCGTTTCAATCCCTTATAGGT
>JBMFOT010000001.1:0-100566 GCA_049969495.1 Armatimonadota bacterium | reverse complement strand
CCTAGGTTGCTGTCGCCGAAGCCGGTCTGGGTGTCCTGCACGGCGAGGATTTGGTAGTCGGGGTCCCAGGAGCCGTCGATGACCGGCTGGGCAAAGGTTGCGGTAGCGAACAACAGACCTGCCGCAGTGATTGCGGCGAAAAAGGTGAAGCGTGCCATGTACAAACCCTCCTTTCGAATCACGGTTCGGAATACGTATTCCGTTCATGCTTATTATCGCACCAACAGCAAAGATTGTCAAGAGGGCAGCGTCTGGGATGCGACGGAGCGCATCCATCCAACAAACACGTGGACGGTTACGCTCCGTCGCAAACTGCTTGCTTAGTCTTTCCAGAGCAATGCGCCGCGGTAACCACCGCGACAGTACACCGGGTAGGAATCATCCGCCCAGAAGTTTCTGTCGGACTTGGCGTGACCGTCGGCAAACACGAAGTTAATCGCGCCCACCGGTCTCGCCGCAGGACCGGTAACGTGGTGCACCGGACGCCCGTACAGCCAGCCGCTGGTGGGGTCCGAAACGCACCAGAAGGGGCCTTCGCCGTTGACGGTGATACCGTAGAACGAAGCCCACATCATGGCAATGGAATCGGCGAAGATGGCCACCGAAGCGGGCGAGCCGATCGCGCCGAGCGTGCGTGGCGAGCACTGGTTGCCGATAACGAACTCGTTGAAGCCGTAGGTGATGCAGTAGTCGGGTAACTGTCCGTTGGCTTCCACGTAGTTCGCCGTGTAGTATCGGCAGTTACCTGCTAGCGGGCACCAGGGGCATGCACTCTCGGTAGTGCCTGCGCCAATGCTCGGGCACTGGAACAGCCCTTTGTTCTTGATGTACGGCATCAGTGCGCCCGTCCATATCAAGGTGGGCTGGTCGGGATTGCCGCACCACGGTGCGCCGCCGGGTCCGCCGGGCCAGGGGTTCCACACGAAGGTCTCATCGTAGTCCTGAATGTACATGTTATGCGCGAGACCGATCTGCTTCGTGTTGGAAAGGCAACCGGTCATGCGCGCCTTCTCCCGTGCCTGGGCGAACACCGGGAACAGAATCGCCGCCAGAATAGCGATGATCGCTATCACGACGAGCAATTCGATGAGCGTAAAGCCGTTGCGTCTCATGGATGTAACCTCCTTCGTTTTTAGTGTGCCTCGTGCAGTGTTATAGCAATCGTGCGAAACGCCCGTTTGTTATGTAACATTTCACCGTAAAGACGCCCGCCCCTACCACATACAGGGAAACGTCACTCCGGCAGACGTTCGCACGAGTTGCGTACAATCAGTTCCACCGGCAAATACTCCACACCGCCCGGCTCGTTTGCCGGCGAGCGCATCCGATTCAACAGCCTGTCCACCGCCCGCTCGCCCATCGCGTAGAGCGGCTGACGCACGACGGTGAGAGGTGGCTGCAGGTGCGCCGCCGAAGAGGGATCGTCGAAACTGATAATGCTCACGTCTTCAGGCACGCGCAGGCGCAGGGTACGTATCAGGCTCAGCACTTCCAGCGTGAGATAGTATCCTGCGCAGAAAATAGCGGTCACCGCATCCCGGCGTAACAACAGGGATGTTAAGTGGTGTTTCGCTTCATCGCTCAGCTGTCGGTTGGAATGCGGACGCACTATCCAGTCTTCCTCCGCCACGATCCCGCGCTCCTCCATTGCCTGCAGGTAGCCCCGTAACCGGTCGCGGCAGTTAGTGGCGGATTCTTTGCCGTTGACGTAAGCGATACGTTCATGCCCCAGTCGGAACAGGTACCCCATCGCCATCCGCGCGCCGTCGATATTGTCGCTGTCCACGCAGGCAAAGGGTGCATCCTGCCACGATGCCCCCAGCACTACAAACGGCACGCCTCTGACGAACAGATGGTGCAGGGTATCATAACCCTCCTCGTCGGGTATCAGGAAGATGAATCCTGCGCCTGGGTAGCGCTGCACGACCTCCTGATAGCCTTGATAAGAGGCGGGTTCCACTATCAGCACGTAGTCGTCCTGGATGGCTCTATCGCGGAACGCATGGAAAGGCCAGCGCAGGTAGGTATCCTCTTCCAGATGGTCGGCGAAGGGCGGCACCATCACCACAGAGGTACGTGTCACTGCACGCGCAAGAGGTTGCCTGCGCTGTACATACGTGCCCGACCCTACCCGGCGCACCAGCACCCCTTCTCGCACCAGCTCCTGGATGGCGCGATTCACCGTCATCTGGCTCACGCCAAACTGGCGGGCGATCTCACGCTCGCTGGGGATGCGTTCGCCTTCGTGTACCCTGCGCTGGGCGATGAGTTGCTCGATATGCTGTTGAATGCGCCGGTAGCGCGGTTCGGACACGGGCATCGTTGTCACCACAATTTGTTCTATAACATTCAAATTCATTCTATATCATTCCACCAGATATGTCAAGGGGTTTAAGCACCTCAAGGGATTGCCAAATGCTGCATCAGGCACTATAATTTTATCTATGCTAACTTACAGGATGGAGGATAGATGCCTGATGTTGTTCCAACCGTTTGTGGACTCCCGCGTTCTGATAGACCATCCCGATGCCTTGCGACAGCGCATGCAGGAAGAAGGCTATCTTTTTATCTCCGGGCTGATTCCCGAAGCGGAGGCGAACGCGGTCTACGAAGCTATCATGTGCATTTGCCGTGAGGAAGGCTGGGCAGACGAGCAGAACCTCGCGCTGGGCGAGCCTCGTCTCGAGGGGCACGAAGGATGGTGGGAGGTGTACGACCGCGTACAGTGTCTGGAAGAGTTCCACGCACTGGCGCACCATTCGAACATCCTGCGCGTGATAGAGGCGATTGTACAGGAGCCGGTGCTGGTGCATCCGCGCAATATCGCCAGAATCACTTTCCCTGCCACAGCACACTACACCACCCCACCTCATCAGGACTACCCGCTGATTCAGGGCACACCCGATACCTACACCGTGTGGATACCGCTGTGCGATTGCCCCGTAGAACTAGGTGGGCTGGCGGTGTTGCCCGGTTCCCACAAGGCGGGGCTGTTACCGGTACATCGCGCCAGCGGACCTGGTGGCTTGAGCGTGGATACCAGCCGCTGGGGCGATACCTGGCTGGCGCAAGACATGCGTGCCGGCGATGCGTTGATATTCCACAGTTACACCGTACACCGCGCTCTGGTGAACGTTAGCCAGCGCAGGTTGCGCGTGTCGGTGGATTATCGCTATCAAGGGGCGTCGCAACCTGTTGTGGAGGATTCGTTGCGCCCGCACTACGAACGGCTCAGCTGGGAGCAGGTTTACCGAGGCTGGAGGAGGCGGGACATCCAGTACTACTGGCAGAAGTTCGCACTGAACGTAGTGCCGCGCGACTTCGGCATTATGCAACCAGAGAGAGACTTGCCTCAAGCCTTGCGCGAGGCAGACCCGAACAATTCCTCGTGAGGTACATGCGATGAACCGAACATTGCACTTCACAGTCCAAATCGTTCAGCAAGGGAACAGAGCCTTTCTCGTTCTGCCGGAGGAAGTGGTCAATCGCTGGGGCAAGCGAGCTCACCACTACGTGGCAGGAACTATCCACGAGCGCAAGGTGCGTGGGCGTACCGAGGTGTGGAACGGGCAATACATCCTGCCTCTGGGCCCCACGTGGCTTCGGGACAACGACGTTCAGGTGGGAATGCATGTAGCATGCGCGCTTTGCCTGGAAAGCCCTGTGATGGAGGATCTTGCCGACGATATTGCCCGTGCACTCGAAGCGGAGCCGCAGGCGAAAGCGTTTTTCGAGGAGATCGCGCCGTTCTACCGCAAGAACTACCTGCGTTGGATAGAGGAGGCTAAACGCGCGGAGACACGCGCCGCGCGTATCACAGAGGTGGTGCAGCTGCTGAAAGAGGGACGCAGGCAGAGGTAGCTCCTACTTGTGCCTGCCCCTCTGCCACAAATGGTAGATTATCAGAGCCTGGAGTAGGGTGAATAGCACCAGCATTATGCTGTTGAGCACATAAACGGAGATAAAGAAACCGGTAAGGCGACGCACAAGCAGGATCAACACCAGCCCGAACAACATGTTGGCGCTGTACACCAGTATCCAGCAACCGATCGACTCTAGTGCCCCCCGTACTGCCTGCATCACGTCCCGGCGCTGGATATGCCATATTCGCCTTGCGCCAAAGTAACCGGCGAGGGAACTCAACAGGACGAGCAGAGGTACATACAGTTTATCCATCTCACTCACCGGCGCGGTAGAGCCATCGTCCTATCGTTTCGCGTATTGTACGCCACATCAAATCCAAACGCCCATCTGTTCCGTCGGTATTGACCGGTATATCATCTGCAGCCACAGGGAACACTATAAAACCATATCGCTCGAACCGCGGCACCGCACGAGACAGGTGCAGCGAGTTGCTCACCAACAAGATACTCTTCGCGCCACGCTGTCTCAGCCTGGCAACGATATTGTGCGCCTCTTCGGCGGTATTCTGGGCGTGTGGCTCCAGCAAGATAGCCTTTTCCGGTACGTGCAGCTGGCGAGCAAGGGATGCCCGCACCTCCGCCTCCACCGGAGAACCTTCGTACGAGGAGCCGGAGAAGACGATGATCGGCGCAAGCCCCCGGTGATAGAGGATGATCCCCTGCACCGCTCGTCGCAGGGAGGATTCGCCCAGCGTGCCGTCACGATACACGCTACTGCCTAGCACCACAATGGCGTCGGCAGGCTGTATCTGCGAGGATGTCGCCAGTGCGCGGGCGAGCACATTGGGCAAGGGCGTATATGCGCTGAGCAACACCCCCACAACGCCCAGCAAACCCAGCAGGCGCAACACTTTTTGCAGGCGAGTATCCTGTTCCATCGGCGTGATGCCTCTTTCCACGCAGGCGAAGGGTACTCCTGCTATGGCAGCCATATCGTTCCGGCAGATGCTTCGCCTACTACCTCCCCGCCACGCCACCACGCCCGCGCCGCTAGCCACGCGCAGAAGAGCGCATCTAACCTGTCCTCAAACCTTTTCAACTCGGTTGCCGTTTCGGGGACGTCACTCAGCCACTCTGGTAGACTGAAAGGGGGGTCCGACAAGCAGCCGAGCAGATCGATGTAAGCCTGCATCTGCTGCCGACGATACGAAACGCTCCTTCCCTGTCGCGCTTTGTATTCCAGAATGCGTGGCAAACCGAACAGCCCGACCATCGCCGCGTGGGGATAGACCTCAAAAGCGACGCGACAGGGCTGTTGCACCGGCGGAGCGGGAGATACCTGTACGCCCAGCTTCTGCGCCAGCAGGGCGCAGAGCCGTTCGCCTCGCGGAGGGTCTCCCAACAAGCGACGATTCGCCGGGTGACACGCCGCATGAAAGCGGGCGAACCGCTTGCGCATCTCACCCTCCACCGGACGCTCGCCGGTAAGATTCGGCACAACCAGCGGAGCATCGATAGCGATAACCAGCGTGTCGCCTGCGTCGTGCAGCGCTATCGCCTGGCAAATCTCGTCGTCGGTATACAGCAGCTGTGCAGGTGCCACCTCTCGCAGCAGTGACCGCTCCCAACGCAATATCGCTACTCCCGATGGGTGTTTCCCACCCCAGGCGAGGTCTATTCCTACATACAAACCTTCGGTCATTTCGCTCATTCCAGAATCTTTCATACATAGAGTGTGCCCCAGTCGCTTCACGTGTTATAATAGCACCGGAAAGCAAGCAGTTGTTCCATCTTTACCAGTAGAGGGAGTGATAACATGCTGGGCTTCGACCGAATAATGTCAGGGTGACCTTGAAGCGGGCGCAATCGTTTCGGTAAGCGAACGATCTATTCGCATACGCATCTTGCCTGTTTAATAACCGACGGGCTGCCACCCGGGACGTTCCCGAATATATCGAATCACCACCGTCCCTACCGCCCAGTACACCATCGCCAGCAACATCAACACGCGGTAACCTGCTCCCATCTCTATCCGTGTATTGATAGCGTACGCAATCGGCCCAGCAATGAGCGGAGCAACCACCTGAGGCAGGGTATCCGCAATTCCCCACACGCCCATATATTTCGCCGGAGCCTCCTGCGGTAACAGGTTACACGCCAGCGCCCAGTCCACTGCCTGAAACACGCCAAACCCTGCCCCAAAAATGCCCACTGCGATATACACCATCCTTAAGTCGGTGGCGAACAGAAAGCCCATTCCTGCCAGCAGACAGATGAGGCAGGAGAGCGCCAGTATCAGCCGTTTGCTGTATCGGTCGGCGAGCTTGCCTGCGGGGATTGTGCCCAGAATGCCCGTCACGGTGGAGAGTACCATGAAGTTCGTGATGAGTTGAAACGCTTCTTCACGGTATCCCAGCGTGTCGCGCAGGTAGTAAAGCAGGCAGAAATTGACCGTGTAGATACCCATCATAATCGCCAGACGGCTGATGAGCAGCCACACGAAGCTGGGATAGGGGCGTAGCGGCACATTGTAGCTGGAGGTGATGGCTTCCCACAGTGTGGGCGAGTTGCCGGTGTACGGTTCTTCGCGTATCAACCACACGTTGAGCAGCATGAAGGCGTTGAGAAAGAGAGCGAACAGCACCATCAGCCAGAAAAGCCCCCGCTCCGAGCCAAGCAGCAGGCTGGCGGCGAAGGGGCCGCCGATACGCCCCAGCAAAGTGCAGATACCCATCCACGCCGAAGCGGTGCCGTGATACTGCCAGGGAATGCGGTCGGGAATGAGCGCCTGGTAGGGCCCGTTAGCGACGTTTAGCAGGAACTGGATGAGGATGTACACGCCCAGCAACGTCCACGCGGTGCGCGCGGCGGGAAAGGCAAACAGCGCGACGGTGGTGAGCAGTGTGCCCACAATGAGATAAGGACGCCTTCGCCCCATGCGATGGCGGCTGCGGTCGCTGATCGCGCCGAAAAGTATCTGTGTGGCAGAAGCCACAAACGCACCGATGCTGGTTACTATCGCCAGCACACGGTCCTTTTCCTGCGAGCCAACCAGCTGTTCCACGCGGTCGGGCAGAACCAGTATCAACACCGCGCCCCAGAAAAAGGAGAGCGCGAACCAGAAGAGGCTAATCCCCAGATAATCGCGCAGAGAGGGCTTCATCATCCATGCAGTTCGGCAGTAGCGGGAGACATCCCTTCGTTGACAAGGGGAACCTATCCCCCGCTCTCCTTTCCTGCAAAGGAAGGGGCGATCAACTCGCGGCTCCACTCACAGGAGAGGGGTCGTGGGACAGGACAACAGCTCGTACAGCGAGCCTGTAGCACAGTACAACACCTCCCCCTCTTTAACTGCCACCGGTGTGACCCCCCAGCCTTCGCGGAAGCTCTGCCTTGCTTCCGCCAGCGTGTAGGGGAAAACATCCACGCTCACGCCGATGCGTCGGGGGCGGTAAAGGGGGATACGCTCATCGAAGCGCAGGGGGGATTCCTGCAAGATAATCAGGATGTCCGCATCGCTGGCGGCGGTATAGTCTCCGCGTGCAAAGGAGCCGAAAAGCACCACTGCCAGCACATTCGAGTGCTCGCTACCCAGGCACTGCGCCCATTCCCGAAGCCGGGCACGTATCGCCTCCGCATCAACTCGAAAGATTCGCGTCACACCAGTTCACCACACTTTCCGCATCGGCTACCGCCTGCTTCGCTTCGGGTTCCGTATAGTATCGGCGCGGTGGTCCTGCCGGATGCGCATCGGGATAGCGCGGGGCGATGTAATACCTGTCCAGCCGTCTGGCAGCGTCCCACAGCGCTGGCTCCATATCGTATTCGCCCTCCAGCGCTTCCAGCAGGTCCAGCACGGAGTGCCCCCACGCGATGGCTCCCCGCCGCATGTGCAATGCTTTCATCGCCTTTTCCGCCGCCTGTTGCGCGGCGAAACACGCCCAGTCGTAGTCGCCGACGGTGATGCTTTTGCGAGCATGTTCCAGGTCGGACTTCGCCTGTTCCATCCAGTCACGGCTTCGGTTCACATTATACCCCTCCCCGTTAAGAATACGGCGCACACAGGGGATCTCCCACCACCATATCCTTCCAGAACAGATAAGGCGTTGCCATCCAGAAGCTCTCGGCGAGGGTATAGCCGTCGGTATAGCGGTCGAAGAGGATGTCGGCACGACAGAGGGCGTCGGCGTACGGCTCCGAAACGTAGCCCTTCACGCCCGTCACACCCACCTTAATCAGGTCGGCGATGAGCGATTGCCCTTTGTCGGTGGGCAGAAACGTGCGGGCACTGGTGGAGACGGCGGTCTCGGCTATCGCGCCGGGCAGGAAGGTGTTGCTCAGGTACAGCTCCTTTTTATACTGCGGGTCATTACTGCCCCACGAATAGTAGCCCATCAGCCCTTTTTGATTGCCGATAAACTCCTTTGTATCGTCCAGCAGCACGCGCATCTTCTTGCTCTGCAACAGCCGGGCGGCGCGGCGCATCGACTCGTTCACCTCGCCATACGCGCTGCGCTGATGGGAGGGGCTGATGTCCAGCAGGAACAAGCCGGTCGCTCGCCGTGCTTTCAGGGCACGCTCCAGCAAGGCGTTTGCATCGGCGAAGGTGTAGCCGTCTAAACGGGCGGCGAGGTACAGCCCACCGTAGCGCGCAGATGAAAACGCTTCCCTTTTGCCGAAGTACGGGTTACGACTGCGAGGCGATACCGACAGGTTCATGCACATCAGCAGGCTGTCCACCGAAAAGCCCCTCTGCGCGGTTTTAATCGGTACGCCCTTGACCACGAGCAGGAAGTCTATCTTCTCGGTGAGTTTGCGCTCGCGCAACGCCTTGCGCACGGGCGACTGAATATCAGTGAGATAGTCACCTTCGGGAATGCTCTCCGAGTCGGTACACTGCAACAGGATAAGATGCTCCTCCGGCACCGCCCGGTCGCGGCAGTACTGTCGCGCCAGCTTTTCCGATTCAGGCTGAGCACCGTTAGCAATGACCGCTACCCTTCGACCGGGCGGATTTGCCAGAGGTTGAGTTCGCATGGCTTATTTCCTCAGCTTCCCATAACGCGTGCTCCCGCCATTGTTGGCGTACCAGCGGGACGTTGCGCCTGAGGCTGGTCCATCCCCAGCAAGGCGTTGAACTCTTTAATGTCCTTCGCTTTGGCCAGGGCCTCTTCGTAGGTGACGATACCGCTTTTCACCAGCGACGCCAGCGACTGGTCCAGGGTCATCATGCCTTGCTTGGTTCCCGTCTGTATCAGCGAGGTGAGCTGGAACGTCTTCGCTTCGCGGATGAGGTTGCGTACGGCGGAGGTGCCTACCAGCACCTCGAACGCCGCCACACGCCCCTTGCCGTCCGCCCGCTTGCACAGCGTTTGCGAAATCACGCCCACCAGGTTCACCGACAGCTGCATGCGGATTTGCTGTTGCTGGTAGAGTGGGAAGACGTCGATCACGCGGTCTACCGTTTGCACCGCGTCGGGCGTGTGCAGGGTACCGAACACCAGGTGCCCCGTTTCGGCGGCGGTAATGGCGAGGTGGATGGTCTCCAGGTCACGCATCTCGCCCACCAGAATCACGTCGGGATCCTGGCGCAGCACGAACTTCAGCGCGTTGGCGAACGAATGGGTATCGGTATCCAGCTCGCGCTGGTTCACCAGAGCCACTTTCGGCTCGTGCACGAACTCTATCGGGTCCTCGACGGTCACGATATGCACGGGGAAGTTTTCGTTAATATAATGGAGCATCGCCGCCTGCGTGGTGGACTTCCCCGAGCCGGCGGGTCCGGTTACCAGCACCAGCCCGCGCGGGCGTTCGGCGAAGTACCGGCACACGGGCGGCAGGTGCAGCTCCTCCATCGTCTGGATGCGATAGGGGATGACGCGGAACGCCGCCTGCACGTTGCCCCGCTGTTGATAGATGTTGCCGCGGAAGCGCGACAGCCCGCGCACCTCGTACGCGAAGTCCAGCTCCAGATCCTTTTCAAATCGCTCCCGTTGCGCCGGTGAAATCACGCTGAAGCAGAGCTCGCGCACCTGCTCCGGGCTGAGCTTGCCGTACTCTTGCATCGGGTACAGGTCGCCGTAAATGCGAACCATCGGATATTGATTTGCTTTCAGATGCAGGTCGGAACCGTCTCGTTGCACCACTTTGGTCAGAAGCTCGTCTACGGTAACCGTCATGGTTCATCTCCCTTAATTTGCTCGGTGTTTGGGATAGACAACAGTTTTCTCGAGACCGCTCGCGCCGGAGTGAAGTCGGGGTTTACCCGCTGGCGGTAATAGGTGGCAATGGCGTTGACGCAGATGCCAGTAGCCACCGCCACATTGAGCGAGGTAGTTGCGCCATAGAGTGGTATCGCCACACGTTGTTCACACTCCACCAGCACCTCGGGGGGCACGCCGTGCAGCTCCTCGCCGATGACCAGCGCTACCGGAAACCGCCACTCCATGCGCTCCAGCGGCACAGCCCACTCGTCCAGGTGCAGTGCCACCACGCTGTAGCCCTTTGCCCGCAGGGCACGGATTTCTTCCAGCGGGACGCTCCAGCGATGCGGTTGCCACTTCTCTGCTCCTACTGCGCCGGCGTAGCTCTTTTCGCGTCCATCACATCGGCTGAACACCACTTCCTGCACACGAAACGCCTCGGCGATGCGCAGAATGTTGCCGTGATTGATTTCCTTGTCCAGATAGCTGCACACAAGAACCAGAGGCAAGCGAGGCAGATATGGCAACCTCTCGCGCAGACCGGGGTCGGTTTCCGGTCGCCCGCTGGCTTCCCACTCACGGCGTATGTGCTCCGGCACGGTAGCGTTCATGCTATACCTGAACACCTGCCATCATGCGCTGGGCGCGCTGTTCGAAGTCGCGTGGATTGGACGATTTGGCAATGGCGTCCTCGAAGTCCACCAGCCCTTTGCGCACGAGGTTGAGCAAGCAGCTGTCCAGAGTCTGCATTCCGTACTCTGCGCCGGTCTGGATGTCCATATAGAGCTGGTGTGTCTTGCCTTCGCGAATCAGGTTGCGTACAGAGGGCGTAGCGACCATCAGTTCGAACGCCGCCACGCGCCCTGTGCCCTGTGCGTTCGGCAACAGCGTTTGCGAGAGCACGCCCACCAGTACCACCGACAGCTGCATCCGTATCTGCTGCTGTTGCTCCGGCGGGAACACGTCCACGATGCGGTCGATGGTCTGCGGAGCGTCCTGCGTGTGCACGGTGGACATCACCAGGTGCCCTGTTTCCGCCGCGGTGATGGCAAGGTGGATGGTCTCCAGGTCGCGCATCTCGCCCACCAGAATCACGTCGGGGTTCTGGCGCATCACATGGCGTAGCGCATCGGCGAAGGAATGCGTGTCCACCCCCAGCTCGCGCTGGTTGATGATGGATAGCTTGTCGTGGTGCATGTATTCAATAGGGTCTTCGATGGTCATGATGTGGCAGCGTTTATGGGTGTTGATGTGGTCGATCATCGCTGCCAGCGAGGTGGATTTCCCTGAGCCGGTTGGACCGGTCACGAGGAGCAGTCCACGTGGGCGCATGCACAGCTCCTTAACGGCTGGCGGCATCAACAGTTCGTCGATGGTGCGGATGCGGAAGGGGATAAGGCGCAGTGCCGCCCCCACGCACCGCTGTTGCCAGAACATGTTAACGCGAAATCGCGCCAGCCCGGGCACCTCGTACGAGAGGTCCAGCTCTTTATCGCGCTCGAAGCGTTGTTTGCGCTCCTCATTGAGGATAGCATAGAGCAGATTTTTTACATCCTCGGCGGTGAGGCGCGGCAGGTCGGTACGCTTGAGGTCACCGTGGATGCGCAAAATGGGCGGCTCTCCCGCGCGCAGGTGCAAATCGGAAGCGTCGCGCTGCACCACCATGCGCAACAGGTCATCTATGTGCATAATCCGTGCTTTCCTCCCAGAATAGTCGGCTATGGTTTCTTCAGTAATCGTTAGCGTCGCAGCATCTGGCGCAGCTCGGTCAGGTTGCCTGCGTACGCTAACGCGTCCTCCTCGGTAATCAGCCCCTGTTTATAGTACTTGTACAGGCACTGGTTCATCGTCTGCATTCCCCAGAACTGCCCTTCCTCGATGGCGCTGTAAATTTGTCCCACACGTCCCTCCTCGATGAGTTTGGCAATGGTGGGGGTAGAAATCATCACTTCCACGGCGGCGATGCGCCCACTGCCGTCTTTCAGGGGCACCAGTTTCTGCGAGATGATGCCTCGCAGCGAGTTGGACAGGCGCATACAAATCTGAGGTTTGTCGTGGGGCGGGAACATATTGATGATGCGGTCCATCGTCTCCGCCGCGCTCGGTGTGTGTACCGTGGAGAAGACCAGGTGTCCGGTCTCCGCTGCCTGCAGGGCGACGTGCATGGTCTCGATATCGCGCATTTCACCGATGAGGATAACATCTGGGCTTTCGCGCACCACGTACTTCAGCGCGTCGCTGAAGCTGTCGGTATCGATGCCCACCTCGCGCTGGCTAACAATGGCGAGTTTATCCGGGTGTACGAATTCAATCGGGTCTTCAATAGTGACGATATGACAGCGGCGGGTGCTGTTGATGAGGTCAATCATTGCCGCCAGAGTGGTGGATTTTCCGCAACCGGTCGGACCGGTTACCAGCACCAATCCCTGTCGCTGTTTGGCGAGCTCGGCAACCGCCGGAGGCATTTTCAGCTCCTCCAGCGTGTAGATGTCCAGCGGGATGAGGCGACAGACCATCGCGATACTGCCGCGTTGCTGGTAGATGTTGGCGCGCACGCGAGTAATACCCTCGATGGTGAATGCAAGGTCTAGCTCGTGGCGGTGCTCGAACCGCCCGATTTGCTCGTGCGTCATCACGCTGTAAGCCAGGTTGCGCGTGTCATCCGCCGAGAGCGGAGGCAGGTCCATCGGCTGAATCTTGCCATGCACCCGCAGCGTGGGCGGTGTGTTCTCCTTAATAAACAGGTCGGATGCTTTGACCGACGCACCGTAGCGCAATAACTCGCTCAGTTCCAACATCGGTGTTATCCCTCTCTTGTGGATTCATGACGTTGTGCAGATGTCGGTAAACGGGAAGAGTGGTGGGTTGCCCAGTGCATTACCAGATATGCCAGACCTCCCAGCGCCAGCGACACCAGTGCCCAGCCTGCGATCCGCCAGCCCAGCCCCGTTTGCTTGCGCTTTACTTGCTGTGGTGTCTGTTCCGGCACCGGTTGGTGGAACGGTACACTCAGGTCTACATCGGCGGCGTGGCGCAGGATGCGCACCTGGTAACGGTAGACACCGGGAGTATGGATGAGCCTCACCTGCAGGTCGCGTGTTGTCCACTCGCGCAGACCCTGAAAGGGCATATCTCCCCGTACCAGAAAGTATATCTCGAAAATGTCCAAATCCGAGAAAGCACGCAGAAAGGGTTCCACGGGTAAACCGCCGCTACGGCGGTCTATAACATTGCGGGCGCGTCCAATGACGTCGGTGATAGGAGGCAACGTGCTGCCCGTCTGAGACTTCGGGGATTCGGTGCGCACCTTCAACAGCTTTCCCTGCCATCCGCCGTAGCTGAGCAGACGTTCAAACCGCTCTGCCGCCTCCTTTTCGGGCACGGCAGTATTAAAGGCGAAGTTCAGATGGTCCTCTCCGGTGCCGGTGGAGATGACCACAACGGTAGCCTGTGGAGGGGTCTCTTGCTGCGCCGTCACACCTGCGGCGAGAAGACAGACAAAGAGAGCGACCACCAGCGAACGCATTAGCGTATCCGCATAGCCCCTCTGTTGAAACTGGTCTCCTCCAACGGCGCAACCGCTCATGATGCTTCCTGCACAGCGTTTGTGATGATACCTGCCCAAGACACACACTGATTGTATCAAACAAGGGGGCGAAAGGTCAAGGTTTGGTGGCTTCACTCGCTAAAACGCTCCGCACGCAGGCGGTATAGCTGAGCGGGGTGGCTTTGCGTAGCCCCTGCTTTTCGATATGCCCAGCGCAGGCGTTCCTCGGAGAGACGCCCTTCGTAGGGTAGCACCACGCCTTCGCGTCCGTCCTGGGTGCGCAACACCAGCCCGTGTTCGGCGCCGCCCAGCTGCCCGACGTGTTCTATCGGTTCTATTGCCAGCACTACCGTGACCGAGATGCGCACCAGAGATAGTTCCCGCGGCTGGATGGGGCGATAGCGAGGGTCATGCAAGGCGCGTTCCAGAGCGCGTTGTGCTTCCTGCCATCGCTGGGGAAAGCGCGGATACAGACTGCCGCTACACCCGCGCACTCGATGGGCGACCTCTAGGGTGACAAACATCCCTCCTGCCCGACGCCAAACATCCGGTATTTCGCGAGGGGAAGGGAGGCGAAACGGCTTGTGTCGTACCACCCCTTCCATACGTGCCCGCAAAAAGCGCAAGAGCCATGCCTGCTCTTCCCGACTCATTGCAGTGCTCCGATGACGAATCGCTTCCGCAACGCCTCGACCACCACAGGCAGAGACTCTATCGTTTGCCTCACCCCACAATGTAGCAGCACAATACCGTTCGGCTTTGCTTGAGCCAGAATACGCTCTACCAGCGCCCGCGTGCCCGGTCGGGCAAAGTCGTACGGATTGACCGTGTAGCCGACCGCTCGCATTCCCAGAGCGTTCGCCACCTGCTGGGCGACAGGGGCATTGGGGTCACCGGGCAGGCGCAGCAGGCGTGGTTTTTGCCCGGTTATCCGCTGCAGAATATGGTTCGCCCGTTCGAAATCCTGTATCCATGCCTGTATACTCATTCCCGCCGTCTGGTGGGAGCAGGAATGGTTGCCGATGATATGCCCTCCTGCAACGGCGCGCCGTACCAGCTCAGGCATTCGCTCGGCGTTGCGTCCGATGGCAAACAGGGTAACCTGCAGGCGTAACTGCCGGAGTGCGTCCAGCAGATTCTCATCGCCGGGCTGAGGGAAGTCGTCGAAAGTCAGGTAAAGCGGCTTGTCCCGGTCGCGCGAGGGGTCTGATAGATTCTCCACCGCCGACTCCAGCCATCGAGGTTTCGGCACGCCGCGCAATCGCCACCGTACCGTTCCCGTGCGGTCTATGAGCACCAGCGTGGGCACGGAGTCGATAGCGTATCGCTTGCTGACCTGCGAGCCAGCGTCCAGCAACACCGGAAAGTCTATCAGCTTTGCCACCGGGTCTACCGACAGGCGATGCGTCCAGCGTCCGTCCGTGCAAATTGCCCACACTTCGCCATCCCAGTATGGCGGGCACAAGCGTGCCTGCCGGATGGCTCGCGTGGTGGGTTTCCATGTATCGCACCAGAACGCCCAGAACACTAGCAGTAGCGGCCTGCCCGAAGCGTTGTGATACCGAAAAAGACGTCCGCTGCGGTCGGGAAGCGTAAACCCGGGCGCGCGCTCGCCGACCAACGGCGGCAATTTGGTCGCATTGCCTCTCTCCGGCACCGTACATCACTCCTCCGATAGCACGGTAATGGATTGCGCTTTGCCGTAAGCTTTCACTTCCGGACGGTACATCATCTCCACACGCGGAGGTAGAGCCAGCCGCTCACCGGGCGTTTCCGCACGCAGGGTGTAGCGGTACCGATAGCTGCCGTGCATCCACGAGATAAACACAGCCACATGCTGGTCCAGCGGCTCGTGATGCTCGGTGTAGCCGTATGTCCAGTCCTCCCAGAACATGCCGGATGCGCGTCGCGGCGGAAGTGAGGCGTACTCGAAGCCGGCGGGGTAGGGATCTTCCACGAGAAGATATTCCCGTTCGCCCCGTGTTTGCACCTCTACCTCTACCATGATCGTCTCCCCCACGCGCACCGGGCGGTTCAGCGGCTCCCAGACCGACTCGTCGGGCTGTTCCGGTGGAGTCTGCTTTAGCACGAAGTAGCGACGGGTGATGTGCAGCTCTTTCGGTGCGGCGTGTTGTGTGCTCCCATCGGGCTGGAGCGGCAGATAGGTGCGCAGTTCCAGCGTATAGGCGAGTTGCACATCGCGAGTCGCTGCCGCAGTGAGCCGCACCTGCCACTCCGTACCCTCTACCTCCAGTAACGGCAAGCGATATTCTGCGAAAGGCTCCTCCGAATCCAGCGCAGGAATGCGCAGTGTCGCTGTGCGATTGCCCACCTGCGCGGTTACCGTCTGACCGCCACCGCCGATGGGATAGTGTCGGACATATTCCGCTATCGCACCCAGCAGGTATGCCTGCGCTTTGGTGGAAATCCATTCCCGCTCGCGACGGGTCAACAGCCACTGCAGGGTAGAAGCGACCAGCGGATGACGAGGCTCGCGGCGCAGCAACAAGCGTAGCGCCAGCGCTGTGCACTCTGCATCAGAGGTGTACCAATCGCGCTCGTCCGCCGTCCAGTAGCTGCCCGTATCGTCGCGTTTTACCCGCCGCGCGAGCATCCCTATTAACTCCCGAACGCGGTTGCTGTTCTCCGTTCCTCCCTGCGTATCCAGAGCCAGCCCCAGCAATACCAGCGACAGATTGCTGAGCTGGCTCCGCTGTTTCCAGAGCCGATCCACCGCCGGCGCAGGCAGTTCCTCATGCCGGGCAAGTGCGTAAGCCAGCCACGCCTCCTCTTCAGGGTGCAGCTCGCGTTTTACGGTTTCATACTCCTCGCTCTTCGGGTTGTATCGCTCGGACAGGACGCCTTCTGATCGCATTGCCCGTGCGGAGGCGATTGCCATCTTGAGCACGTTGGCGTCCACGTTAACCCCGACCGTCTTCAGTTCAGCCAGCGCCAGCAGGGCGTAAGCGGTCAGCTCCGGTATTGGATATTCCTCGTCCTCCCACCATGCCCAACCGCCCCCACTTAACTGCAGGTCATAGAGACGGGTCAAACCGGCGTCCACCTTTTCTTGCAAGCCCTTCAGCCAGGGCGTTTGCGCGATGTTCAGCTTCACCCGCTGCGCTATCTGGCGGGCAAACGCCACACCAAGCAGAGTGGAAGAGGTCTGTTCGGTGCAACCGTAGGGGTAGAACACCAGGTCGCTCAGAGCGGGCAGAGCGCGTGCCACAGGCGAGTTGTACAGACGCAGCACGATCTCGCCAAACTGCGGTATCGCATTACCCGGCACGCGCACGTTGACGATAGCAGTACCCTGCCACGTTCCGCTCCACGTATCTCGGCGCAGAGTGGCTCGGGGGAATACCGGCAAAGATTGCTCCACGCCGTCCGTCCCCATCCGCCGATCATCGATCCCCTCTGCTATCGCTATCGCGGTGAGCCGGAGCCTCTGCGCCAGCGGAATGGTGGGGAAGGGTTGCCAATCGATGCGCTTCTGTTCGCCGTTCTGTAATGTTATCGTCTGTTCCTCGCTGACTTCCCTCTCCAGCGAGCCGACCGGCTGGGCAAACAGGTGCAGGCGCATTCGGCGTGCGCTACCGGTACGATTGGTCAGCATGACCTGAAAGCGCAGCCTGTCACCTTCCACCACGAATCGCGGCGTATACCACCTCACCATCACCGGCTTGTTGACCGTAAACTCCTGCTTTCCCTGTCCGGCGTGCGTTTCGGCGGTAAAGGCGCGGGCGGTGGTTACCCAGCGTGTGAGGTTGTCCGGCAATTCGAACTCTACCTGCGCCTCGCCGTTCGCATCGGTTGTGATGAAAGCGTTCCAGTAGGCGGTATCCTCGAAGCGGCGACGTATCTGCACCTGCTCCGCCAGGGCAAATCTCCTCTGTGCCCGTGCTATTTGCTGAAATGCGCCACCCGGTACCACCTCCGGCAGAAACTGCTGCGTGGAGACACCGTGTGGTCGCCTGCCCCAGAAGGCACGGAAGGGATCGGGGGTGGTATCCGGTCTCAATCCGTAGATGGCTGCGTCCACCACGCCCAGCGATAGCTCCGCCGACAGCGGTTTGCCGTTGCTGTCGGTGGTCTTTACGCGATAGCGCACGCGGTCTCCGGGCAGATACTGGGGGCGTTCGGTCTCCAGCCGTACCTGCAGCTGTTTTTCAGGGTAGGGCACGTGCAGGTAACGTACTGCGACGGGGACATAATACCCCCCCAGCGCAACAGCGCACAGATACACCCCCGGACGGTATCGAGCCAGCACGGGTACCTCCACCACAGCGCCGCTCTCATCCTCTATCTTCACCTGTTTAGACCACAGCACGCGGTCGGTCTCTACGGTCAGCCACACGATGGCCGGTGTCCGGGATGCCAGCACCATCACCCTCGCGGTGTCACCGGGGCGGTAAGAAGCCCTGTCGAGCACGATCTGCAAGGCGCTGGGCTGTTGCCACAGGGTCAGGTAACGGTACTCGCGTCCCCAGATAGAGAGGTAAGTATCTGTTTCGGTGGTGCGCCCGGCGCTATCTGTCGCGGAGAGCCTCAGACGATAGAAGCCTGCCTGTCCCCAGCTCAGCTCCAGTGAGGCTTTGCCGGCGGAGTCGGTGTTTCCCTGCCATGTGTGTAGAACCTGTTCCTTCCATTGACGGGCGGTGGTATCCCATGAGGTTTGTATCAGTTCCACCCGGAACGGGGTGGCGACAGGTTTGCCGTTGTGGTCCCGCGCCTGCACCAGCAGGTTGAACCGCTGATTACGGGTAACGAAGTAAGGCTCGACCTCTGCGCTAAGGGCGAAGTCCGCACGCACGCCGGGCACCGTTCCCTGCGCCTGCACCAACCTGCCACCGGCATCCTCTACGGATACTTGCGCTATGTACAGGGTGTCGCTTCGCGCAGTGGGCTTGATATCGAACTCGATGCGAGCCTGCCCCTGCGTGTCGGTTACCGTTTCCCCTTCGGCAACCACCGGATTGTAGCCGTAGAGATAGGTGGGGTAGAGGTTAGGATAGAGAGGCGCAGGCTCCTCTTCGTCTGCCGGGGCAGGGCGTCGGGAGAAATGCGGGCGTGCCTGAACGGTGTAGCGCACTTTGCCCTGTGCCACTGGCGCGCCAAAGTAGTAGCTCGCTTTGACGCGGAACGCGCCTTTTCCTTCGCCGATATAGAGCGGTTGTTCGGGAGTGACCTGCACCTCGAAATCGGGTTTGCGGTAAGCAGCGACCTCGAAAAGGGCGTAGCCTTCATCACCTTCATGCTCGGCGGTAAGCGTGTATTCGCCGATGGTCGCCTCCGCGTTCAGGCGGTATGTACCGGAACAGCTGCCCATCGCACCGGTACGCATTTTTGTGCGGAAGAGCGTGCGCCCGCGCGGGTCTTCCAGACGCAGGTTGATCTCCTCAGCAGGAGCGTTACGGTACTCCTGCCCCGCTATCCGGCGCAGCACTATCTTGTAATACACCAGCTGCCCCGGCCGATAGATGGGGCGGTCGGTGTAAAGGTAAAGCTTCCACTTTGGCGGGCGCAGAGCGGTATCACCGTACAGGTAATGAAACAGCACGTTATCGCCTCTGCGAATGAGCAAAGCGGTGCTGCCTCTGGCGTCTCCGGCGGAAACATGTGCTATGCCGTCCGCTCCGGTATACGTGTTGCGGAAGGGGCGCCGCTTACGGTCAAACAGGGTAAGGCGAGCCTCTCTCAGTGGTTGACCGCTCTCGTAGTCATACGTGTAGAACAGCAAGCCTTCAGCGGTGTATTTGGCGATGCACCCCATGCGAGAGACGAGTACGAATTGCCCTCGCCACAGATTGCCTGCCGACACGCGCAGATAGTATATTCCACCGTTCACTTTGGGCAGGAAAGTGGTGCGAGAATAATACACGTTTTCGCCGGGTGAGACAGGGCGGGGGCGGGTGGTTAACCTGCTCTCCCATTGCTGCACCAGCTGGCCTTCCGGTTCTCTCAGTGCACGGCGGGCACGCACCGTTTCATTGCTGAACTCGTAGCCCGCGTAGAAGCGGGGGTCGGTGATGTACTCCAGAAACTTTTCAGCGGTTATTCGATAAAGAGCACATTGCACCTTCTCGATATTCTGGGTGGAAACTCGCACGCGGGTCATGCTGGCAGGCACTCCCTCACGAAGAATCTCCACCTGTAGCCACGCTCTGTTGCTTTGTGCTGGAGAGGGTACTGCAAGCAGAGATACCAGGCAGACCGCGAACAGGGACCGCAAGGCGTTCATGGCAAGAACCTCCTGCAAAGAAAACATCCCACCGGTTTCCCGGTGGGATGTTCGCTACAGGCTCAGCCTACTCCTGCAGGCTCCGGCGGGTTCTCCGCTTGGGAGGTTTCTTTCTTGAGGAACACCAGTCTGCCGTCCTCGTCTAGCGACACGATCACCGTGTCGCCTTCGCTGAAGCGTCCGAGCAGGATCTCCTCCGCCAGCGGGTCCTCAATCAGTCGTTGCACCGCACGGCGCAGCGGGCGTGCACCGAACTGCGGGTCAAAGCCCTCGCGCGCCAGCATCTCGCGCACTTCCTGCGTTATCTCCAGTTCAATACCCTGTGCGCGCGCCTGTTGCGCCACCCGCCCGACCATCAGGTCCACAATCTGCAGGATTTCGTTGAAGGTGAGCGCGTGGAATACCACGATCTCGTCGATACGGTTGAGGAACTCGGGGCGGAAGGTGCGCTTCAGCTCGTCCATAATGCGCCCCTTCATGCTCTCGTACTCGCGCTCCGTCTCCTCTTTGGGTCTGGAAGAGCTCAGGAAGCCCACGCTGGGTTCTCCCTGAATGGAGCGCGCGCCGAGGTTGGAGGTCATAATAATCACCGTGTTCTTGAAGTCCACCACCCTGCCCTGCGAGTCGGTCAGGCGACCGTCCTCGAAAATCTGCAGCAGGATGTTGAACACCTCGGGATGCGCTTTCTCAATCTCATCCAGCAGCACCACCGAGTAGGGTTGCCGACGTACCGCTTCGGTGAGCTGTCCGCCCTCTTCGTAGCCTACATAGCCCGGAGGCGCGCCTACCAGCCTCGATACCGCGAACCGCTCCATGTACTCGGACATGTCGAGGCGGATGAGATTGTTCTCGTTGTCAAACAGGAAGGCAGCCAGCGCACGCGCCAGCTCGGTCTTGCCCACGCCGGTCGGACCGAGGAAGATGAACGTCCCGATGGGTCGTTTGGGGTCTTTCAGCCCGGAGCGGGCGCGGCGTATCGCCTTGCTCACCGCCACCACCGCCTCATGCTGCCCGATGATGCGCTTGTGCAGCTCCTCTTCCATCTTCAGCAACTTCACCGTCTCAGCCTCCATCAGGCGCGAGACGGGAATCCCTGTCCACGACTGCACGATGTGCGCTACCTCGTCTTCGGTGACCACGGTGCGCATCTCCTGCCGTTTCAGGTTCCACTCCTGTTCGAGGTCGGCGGCGCGGTTTTGCAATACGGAGCGTTGCGAGCGCAGCTCCTGCACGCGCGAATAGTCGCCCGATTTGTGCGCCAGCTCCAGCTCTTTTTCTATTTTGGCAAGTTGCTGTTTGACCTGCCGCAGTTCACGTGGGGGCAGGGAATACTGCAGGCGCACACGCGATGCTGCCTCGTCTATCAGGTCTATTGCTTTGTCGGGCAGGTAGCGGTCGGTAATGTAGCGGTCTGCGAGGCGCACCGCCGCGATAATGGCGTTATCTTCAATCTGGACGCGATGGTGTGCCTCATAGCGGTCGCGCAGACCGCGCAGGATTTCGATGGCTTCTTCCACGCTCGGTTCGCGTACCTGCACCGGCTGGAAGCGTCTCTCCAGCGCGGCATCACGCTCGATGTACTTGCGGTACTCGTCCAGCGTGGTTGCGCCGATACATTGCAGTTCACCGCGCGCCAGAGCGGGTTTCATGATGTTCGAGGCGTCAATTGCCCCTTCTGCCGCGCCTGCGCCTACCACCGTGTGCAGTTCGTCGATGAACAGGATGACCTCGCCCTGCGCTTTGCGCACTTCCTCCAGCACGCGCTTCATGCGCTCCTCAAATTCGCCGCGATACTTGGTTCCTGCCACCAGCCCGGCAAGGTCCAGCGCCACGATGCGCCGATCCTTGAGCACCTCCGGGATGTCGCCCGAGATGATGCGCTGTGCCAGTCCCTCGGCGATGGCGGTTTTGCCCACACCGGGCTCGCCAATCAACACCGGGTTGTTCTTGGTGCGACGGGAAAGAATCTGGATGACGCGCTCGATCTCGGTGTGTCTGCCGATAACAGGGTCCAGTTTATCCTGTCGAGCCAGCTCGGTGAGGTCTCTACCGAATTCATCCAGGGTGGGGGTACGCGAGCGTTGGCGCGGTGCGGGCGCACTGGTATCGCTGGATTGCAGCGCCATCACCTCTCGGCGGGCACGTTCCAAATCCACCCCCAGTTTTGCTAGAACCCTGCCTGCCAGCCCTTCCCCTTCACGGATTAAGCCCAGCAACAGGTGTTCCGTGCCGATATAGTTGTTGTTCAGCTGGCGTGCCTCGTCGTAGGCGAGATCAATCACGCGCTTGGCACGGGGGGTCAGCTGGGTCTCTTGACCGAGTCTCCCTTCCCCGCGCGACACTTGCCGCTCGATTTCACTGCGCACACGACTGAGGCTAACGCCCATACGCTCCAGGATTCGTGCGGCAACGCTATCCGGTTCGCGTACCAGACCAAGCAACAGGTGCTCGGTGCTTACATAGTTTTCACCCAAACGTCCCGCCTCTTCCTGGGCGTAGAAGATAACGCGGCGAGCACGCTCAGTGAATCGCTGCCACATTGCTGACATGGGACCTCCTTGATCGGCAGCGGCGGTGCTTGCGGATGGTATCTCCCTTCGACAGCGCCTGCAAAGCCGACCGTACTCCACAAAAAGGTTCCTACCGTCTATTAGGTTACCCGTTTTGAGCCTGCAGATGCAAGCGCGTTGCCGAAGGGCGAACTATCCGTTGCGCACTTGCCGCACCAGCGTTCGCATCCTGATGGCACGCCATTCGGCGTCATCGTGCTGGGCTTCCCAGCGCACTGCCATCAGCATCTCTTTCCAGACCTCAGCGCTCAAGCGACCCCAGCCTGCCATCGCGGCAAGGCTGATTACCGATAGCATCTGCAAGGCATCTGCGGCTCTCAAGGTGCGTTCCCTTCCAAGATTATGATACACCTGTTCTGCCTCTTCGTGCAACTGTTGTACCTGTTTTTGCAGTAACTGCTCCCGTGTGCGCTGCTCTGCCTGAGCGATAAACTGTGCGGTACCCGCTACCTGCGCGGCAACGGTCACCTCGTCTATGCCGATGCTATGCAGGTTGGACACCTGGAACAGCGCGCCGGCGGGCGTCCCCTCGCCGTGCAAACCGCGAATAGTGCCTCCCAGCTCTGTCGCTGCCTGCCACACGGTACGCAGCTGTGCCGTCCGTTCCAGAGCAGGCGTATACATCATCACCGAGACCCGCAGCCCCCACCCGATGTTGAGGGAGGAGGCGGTTACCCATCCGTAATTGTCGGAGAAAGCCAGCTCCTCTTGCAGTGCCAGCGCGTCTAAGGCAGCGCGAGCCAGCGCGATACTCTCACGCACCTGCAATCCGGGCAGGATAGCCTGTACCCGCAGGTGGTCCTCCTCGTTTACCAATACGCTCACGGCGCGCGCTTCGTCCACGATCAGTGAACCGTAGAGCGCGTTATCGCGCAGCTGGGGACTGGCAAGGCGCAGGTCTATCCACCGCTGTCGTTCGGAGGGTTTCATGCGGTGCGCGGGCAACACGTCGAATCGCCACCGGCTATAGCGCGCGGCTTGCTCCACCCGGGCGCGCACCCGCTCCAGCTCCGCGCTGTCGGCGCACCAGGG
Source organism: Armatimonadota bacterium (assembly GCA_049969495.1). Lineage (GTDB taxonomy): Bacteria > Armatimonadota > HRBIN16 > HRBIN16 > HRBIN16 > HRBIN16. The sequence continues at coordinate 77,110 of JBMFOT010000001.1, read as the reverse complement.
AAAGCGTGCCCAGACAAAGTTGCGGGCGTATCGGGCGCGGCTGCTGAGGATGACCTGTGACGGATGCAGGCTGTGAAGCCAGTAAGCGTTCGGCTGCACGGAGACAGGCTGCACGGGTAGGGAATGGGCGATTTCTGGCAGCGGTTCGCCCTTGTGACGAAGCGGTAGTGACCATCGTTCTAGCCATCGGTCGATCGCCTGCGGGAGATAGCGATAACAGTCGGCGCACCCCGCTACCCCCTGTCCGGCAAGCAGGGCAATTTCTGTAGCACAGCGCGGGCAGGTGGAGGTGCTTTGAGGCTGGTCTGTAGCCTGCTGGAGCAGCGCGAAGCCCGCTGTTGCCGCTTCGGGAGCGAGTCGTACAAGGTATCGGCGGGTGCATTCTGCGCATAACAGCCGGGTATGACCGTCAGCGTGCACCCGCCACTGCACAGCGATGCGTCCGCAGACCTCACACCGTTGTTCAGACAGGCGTGCCACTGCTTTGCGTGTGTTCCCGAAACGCGGCGATGATACGATGCGTCACATCGCCCGGCTTACCCGTGCCGATAGGGCGTTCATCCAGTGTGACCATCGGTACCACCTCGGCGGCGGTGCCGGTGAGGAACGCCTCATCGGCGGTGTACACATCGTACAGGGTCATCATGGTTTCGCGCACAGGGATGCCCATTTTCTCTGCCAGCATCATCACGGTAGCGCGGGTGATGCCAGCCAGAATGCCTGCAGAGGGCGGTGGAGTGTGCAGTACGCCGCTCTTCACGATGAACAGGTTATCACCGGTGGCTTCGGCGACGTAGCCCTCGACGTTCAACATCAATCCTTCGCCTGCACCCACGCGGTTCGCTTCCATCTTCGCCAGAATGTTATTGATGTACCGCCCCAGCGACTTGATGCGCGGGTCTAAACATTGCGCAGGCGGAATGCGCGTGGAAACGGTGACCACATGCAACCCGTTCTCATACATCTCGCGTGGATACAGCGCGAGGTCGGCGGTGGAGATGGCGATGGTCGGCTCCAGACGGATGTGTTTGGGGTCCAAACCGAGCCCTACCCCGCGCGAAACGGTGACGCGGATGTAGCAGTTCGTTTCGCCGTTCTCGCGCACCACCGACTTGATGCGCTCGGTCATCTCCTCTTTGCTAATGGGGATGCCGATCATCAGAGCGCGGGCGCTGTGGTACAGGCGATCGACGTGTTCCTGCAATTTGAAGATGCGCCCGTTGTAGACGCGGATGCCCTCGAACACACCGTCGCCGTACAAGAAGCCATGGTCGTAGAGGTCAATCTTTGCCTCGGCTGGCGAGACCATCTGTCCGTTCAAGTTCACAAAACGTCGCATGCCCTTTCCCTCCTGTAACGGTTTCAGTATAACGCGGTAGGGCTCAAAGCGTCAACCTAACGACCCAGGCGGGTGGTCACTTCGTCTCATACAAAACCTCGCTCAGCCAACCCAATCATCTGATAGAGTGGAGCAAACGCGGCGTCCGAACCCTTATCGTTTTCGGGTACCACCCGCACCTCCACCTCGAGCGGCGTACCCGCAGGTCCGGTACCGTTACCTGACCATTTCCACGCGCTACCCGGAAGGCTTCTGGTTGGCGATTAGCGAAAAGGGCACAATGTGAAGAGACTCTTCGTTTCCATTCTGGGCAGTGTGTTGAGCGCGCTGTTGCTGTGGCTGGCGTTCCCGCCGGCAGATTGGGGCTGGCTGGGATGGATTGCGTTGGTGCCGCTGATGCTTGCGCTGCGTTCCCTCTCGCACCCTCGACAGGGATGCCTTATCGGGCTGGTGTGGGGAGCCTGCTTCTACGGTATCCTGCTCTGGTGGATGCAGCAGTTCGTGCATCGGTGGACGGGCAGCTTCTGGCTGGGACTGGCGGCGTGGGGCGCACTGGTGCTGTCGCAGACGTTGTTCGCGGGCGCGTTCGGGTGGAGCTACGCGCTGACCAACCGGCTCGTACGGGGTTCCGCCTTGCCGGTCGCGTGGGCGGCAGGTCTGTGGGTAGCTATCGAGTGGCTGCGCGGGGCGGGAGCGTGGGGCTTCTTGTGGGGACAGCTGGCGGTCTCTCAGCATAACTATCTCTTGCCTCTACAGAGCGCAGAACTGCTGGGCGTCTGGGGGCTGAGCGCATGGTTGGTTGTGGTGAACGCCTCCATTGCCGAAGCGGTCGCGCAGCGCAAGATGCGCCCCCTGTTGGGGGCGGTGGAACTCTCGGTGCTTCTACTGCTTTTCGGTTGGTGGAGACTGAGCATGCCTCCCGCTCCAGAACGATTGACCGCGCTGGTTGTTCAGCCCAACGTGGATACCACCCGCCAGTGGGACGAACCGATGCAGCAACAGGTCAAATCGAGTATGTTGCGTGCGCTGGGGAGCGCAGTCCGTGAGAAGGTGAACATGGTTCTTTTCCCGGAATCGCTTGTGCCGGATGCCACTGCCTATCCCTTTTCCGAGCTCATCCGGCAGGCGACGGCGCAGGGTATCATCGTGCTGATCGGTACTTTTGAGGAAGAGGACGGCAGGAGCTATAACACGGTTACTGCCTTCTCACCGGGAGGTAGCATGGATGTCTACCGCAAACAGCATCTTGTGCCCTGGGGCGAGTATGTGCCCTTGCGGAGGTGGACGCCCTGGATAGAGCATTTTGGGGTGGTGAGCGCGGACGTCTCACCGGGCGAGCGGCTCGTGCTGTTGACCCCCTGGCGCATCGGTGCGCCCATCTGTTTCGAGTCCACGCTACCCCAAATCGCTTGCGAGATGGTGCGGCAGGGAGCGCGCCTGCTCTGCGTGGTGACCAACGATACATGGTTTGGACGTTCGCCTGCAGCGGAACAGCACCTTGCCTTTTGCGCTCTGCGGGCGGTGGAAACGCGCCGATGGGTATTGCGCTCTGCCACGACGGGCATTTCGGCGGTGTTCGACGCGCAGGGGCGATGCCTGCAGAAAGCGGAACTGTTCACCGAGGCGTATCTGCGGGCAGATGGAGTGGAGCTGAGAGGGGAACGGACGCTGTATGTGAGGATAGGGAATACTGCTGCTGTGTTTGTTGTGCTGGTTCTGTGCGTGGGGTGGGGTGTGTTGTCTCGCCGGCGCGGTGTATGATTTGCCGGATGGCTCGGCGGGAGCCGAGCCATCCACTTCCTACGGACTGTCCCCCGACTACTTCCCCGTCGGAAATGCAGGCGGAGCCAGTGGAGTTCCGCCTTTGCGTTTGGCGGTTAGCCTTCCCGCTTTCGAGATGTCTATCGGCTGGAAGCCGATTTGGGAGGCAGGCGAGCCCGGTTTCAGCCGAAAGTCGCCCTTGTCGGGAGCAGCGAATAGCGGGTCGGCAATCACCGAGTGCACATCCTGCCCCTTCGCACGCCACTCCTCCAGTGAGAGGTTCGCGAAACGGATTTCACCGCCGCCTTCGTGCCAGTAGAGGTTGTAGTCCATTTTGTATTGGTTATCGCCCCAGTTGCCGTGCAGCAGCGGTCCCTCGCGCCAGTAGACAATGTTGCGTTCGAAGGTAAAGGAGAGGTGCTCTTCCATGCGCGATCGTTGGATTTGTCCCTCTCGCGCGAAGGCAAAGATGTTATTGCGCACCACGTTCTCCTTGCCGTAGTGCTGATGGAAACCGCCCGTCTTGGTACGATACACCACGTTGTTCTCGGCAAGGATGTGCGTGGTTCCCTCATCAAAGTAGATGCCCCACCCACCGTAGCTGAGGCTCTCGATGTCGTGGATGAGGTTGTGATGCAGTATCGTGCCTTCGTGAAAACCCAGTGTGTAGATGCCGCCCATATCGCTGAGCACACCTTGTCCGATGTGGTGGATGTGGTTGTAGGCAACGGTATTATGATGTGCCAGCGCCTCCGCGTAGCCCCACGTCCAGCCGATGGAGACACCCGTGTAATACAGGTCGCAGATTTCGTTGTGCTCGACGCGGTTATAGGGCGACTGTCCAATCCACACGCCAATCGCCGCGGGGTGGAGCCTGCCGCCGTGCGCTATCAGGTTATCGCGGATTATGTTGTGGCTGGCAACCTCTTCCTCGTCCTGCCGAATCACCATCTCGCCGATTTTCACGCCCCCTGCGCCGAGGTCGGTCATCTCGCATCGTTCCACGCGATTGCGTTTGCACCCTCGCCCGAACTCGATGGCGTAGGTTCCGGTATGCGCGATGCGACAATCCTCAAAGGCGCAGTCACGCGCTCCCTCTGCGCTAATCGCCGCCCACAGGATGGCTTCCGCCTGCGGGAAGCTGTAGCCCTCGGCAGGCGTCACCCAGTTCGTATGCGCGAAGGTCAGACCGCGAAAGATGAGATTCTGCACCCACTTGCGCCCCTTGACATCGCCCTTCAGCACCAGCAAGCGGTCTACCCTGGGCGCAATCACAAGGCTTTTTTCAGGTGTTTCGCCCGCTTTGGGGAGGTAGGTCAACACCCCTCTGCCCCTGTCCAGATACCACTCGCCGGGCTCGCTCAACGCTTCACGGACGTTTTCCACGAAGTAGCGATGCCCCTTATGCAGAGTAGACCACCACTGGTCATGCGAGGTGTATCCGGTGAAGGTAACAACGTTTTTCTCGGTGTCTACCTGCGCAATGCGCAATCTCGCCATCGTCCAGAGCTGGGTAGCCATCACCTCCACATCGTTCAGGCGATACCAGTCGGGGCGAATCTCCCCGCTCTGGAACACGAAGGCGTTAGAGCCTTTGCCCTGCACCGGCGGCAACTCCTCGGCGATAGTATAGTAACCGTTTTTGGGCAAGCGAGGGCGGTATCGCCGCTCGCCGTTCACCCACAGCTGGATGAAGTTCCATTCCCCGCGCTGCACCTCGGGTATCTGCAGTTGCCACCGCCCGTCCGGGGTAACCACCCAACCCTTCAGCACGACACCTCCACTGATGGTCGGCTTCTCACCCGGGTAGGCGGTGTACACCGTGGGAGATTGCGCTGTGCCGGAATCCTCAGAGGTGAACACCAGAGGCTCGCTCAGGTAGTATGTTCCTTTGCGTACCATCACCACTACAGGGCGATTCAATCGCCGAGAACGTCGCAACTCGCGCACCGCCTGCTGTGCCCTCTTCAGGGTGGCGAAAGGTCCGTCGGTGCGTTGTTGGTTTGGAGCCGACAGCCTGCCCGACCAGCTGTCGTTGCCATTGGTGGCAACGTAGAAATCGGCTTTCGGCTGTGCGCCGGCGACGGTCAACATAGCACCCATCATACAGAACGGCAAAACGGCTCTCCACATGGGCTCTCCCCCTCGATTTAACAGTGTTGATCTTTGTACTTCGTGGAGGAGAGAGGGGCTTTCCTGCCCAGTGCCTTATCGTTGGCGGTGCGGGGAGCGTTTGCGGGAATGGAGTTCACCAACCCCTGTGGTCATGACGGAGTGCAACCTTCCCATTCAAGCACGTGGAGGGCGAGGCTCCGTCCGAGCCGTTCATGTTACCCGGAGGCTCGCCCTCCTTACAGGAATCCGTCAGAACTTGGTCGCCATGCCGACAGCGAACTGGTTCAGGTCGGGGTCGGTTGCGCCGCCGCTGGTATCGTTGATGGTGTACTCCGTCTTGAGGTGCGTCAAGCGCGATAACCGGTAGCCCAGCCCGAGGGAGTACCTGCGGTATTTGTTCACCGCCACCGGGCTACCTCCCAGTTTGGCAGTAGCGCCGTCGTCCAGCTGAATCTGGCTGAATCGCAATCCCAGATACGCTTTGGGAGTCAGGTTGAACAGCGCTTCGACGAAGCCATAGTTGCCCTTGCGGTCCGGCGCGCCCTCAGCGTCGTCGTTGAAGCGTCCGTAAGCCAGCGCCAGCTGCCAGGGTTCGTCCGCCTCGCTTCCTGTGATGGATTTGATGCCCTCTTTACCGTATCCGTAGCGCAGGTCCATCTCCCAGAGGCTACGACGCCAGCCTGTTGCACCCGCCGGCGGGTCAAACACCTCCGCGATGTTGAAATCGGGCTTGTCCAGCGTGCCATCTCGCTTTACCAGGTTGCCGGTGCGCAGGTAGCTGAGGGACAGGTATATCTTGTCCGTGAGCAGTCCGCCCACTTTTACGCCCCACGTGAGCTCCGCCGGTGCCGCTACGAAGCCCTGGTTCCCGTTAACCAGCTCGACGGAGTACGTCCACGGGTGGGCGCCTGTGGAAAGCGGTCCGCGCAGGTTCAGCCCCTCATCGTAGCCGGAGACATGCGATACGGCGTTGGTGATGACAATACTTTCCACCGGGTTATCCGTCCATGTTTCCTGCCCGATATCCAGTTTATGCTTGCCGATACGCAGGGTATGCCCACGCCATGCGCCCGCCCAGTCCTTCAGGTCCACGTAAAAGTGATCGAAGCCACCGGTAGCGGCGCGGTTGGTGCTGAAGCGATTGACTACAGTGATGTACGGCAGCGGGTAGAAGGTAAAGCGGATTTTGCTGTCAGGGATGTCCAGACTGCGGTTGGCGAAGCTGCCGTCTTTCTGCGAGCCGAAAATGCCCACAAAGGTGCGCCCGTCGATAGCAACTTTCGCTTCCTTGTTAGCGGTAGTCACAGTGGGGGCCTGCGCTTTTTGCGTCTTCTGCAGCTCCTGCAGCTGCTGTTCCAGTTTGCCCAGCTGCGTTTTCAGCGATTCCAGCTCTGCCACACGCTCACGCAGACGGGCGATCTCTGCCTGCAGGTCCTGCACTGTTGTCGACTGTTGTCCCCAGACGACCGCAGCAAGCACAAACACCAGCGTCAGCGCCGGCAAAAGCATCTTCAGTATGCGTAGTTGGTATCTTCGCACATTCACGCACCTGCTAAAGGTTCCCCCAAACATACTCCTGGTTACCTCCGGAATGTGATTTTATGATTGAATGTTTTTTGTGTTTTTTCCTATGCAGGATGCGCTTACACTTTGACGAGCTTGATTTTCGTATCGTAGAACGAGACGCTTCCCCCTACCGGGTCCAGCATACAGGTGTTTTTCAGGTAAGGGTCTATCCACATCGCCGCGTTCGCATGGATGCCTCTGGCGCGTCTCGGGTCGCCTTTGACTACCGTGCCGTCAATGGTTATGTCGCTGGAGCCGGTAGCCCAGTGTCCGTGTCCCAGTGTGAAGGTAACCAACATGGTGGGGGAGACTGCACGATGGCAGAAGGAAACCTGTAACATCACCAGATTGCGGGATTGTGTACACCGAAGCAGGGATCGTTTTGCATCGTTACACAACAGGGTATAATGGATGGTACACAGCCTTGCGAGGACAAAGATGAAAGGTGTCTTAGCCGAGCGTAAAACCATTACCATAGAGCGCATTGCCGATAAGGTAGTTGAAGGCGAACCCCTCACCTTCGAGGAGGGAGTGTGGCTGTTCCGGTATCCCCGCCTGCCCGAAATCGCGGCGCTTGCCAACCACGTGCGTGAGCGCATCCATCCTCATCGGATTGTGACCTACGTGGTGGGGCGAATCATCAACTACACCAACGTCTGCTGGGTGCGATGCAAATTCTGCTCTTTCTACCGCGTGCCGGGTCATGATGAGGGCTACACGCTCTCGATGGACGAGATTTTCGCCAAGATTCAGGAGCTGGTGGATAAGGGCGGTGTGGAGGTGCTCGTACAGGGTGGCTTAAACCCTCGTCTCAAACTGGACTACTACGAGAACCTGTTTGCCAGCATCCGCGAGCGGTTTCCGCAGGTCATTATCCACGCGTTGTCCCCGACGGAGATTATCTACATCGCCCACATCTCTCGCCTGAGCGTCGAGCAGACCCTGCGCCGGTTACAACAGGCAGGCTTACAGTCCATTCCTGGCGGTGGCGGCGAGATTCTGGTAGACCGCGTGCGCCAGCAGATTGCCCCTTACAAGCATACGGTGGATGAATGGCTGCACTGTATGCGCGTTGCACACGAACTGGGCATCTACAGTACCGCCACCATGATGTTCGGGCATGTGGAGAGCGTAGAGGACCGCGTAGAGCACCTGCTGCGCATCCGGGAACTGCAGGAGCAAACAGGGGGCTTCCGTGCCTTTATCGCGTGGAACTTCCAGCCGGAAGAGACCGAACTGCCCCATATCAAAAAGGCGACCGGCTACGATTATCTGCGTACAGTAGCGGTTGCCCGCTTGATGCTGCATAACGTACCGAACTTGCAAGCGTCTATCCTCACGCAAGGACCGAAGATTACACAAGTTGCGCTGGGATACGGTATTAACGACCTCGGCTCCACGATGATCGAGGAGAACGTGGTGTCCGCTGCGGGTAGCAAGTTCATCCCGACCGCTGCGGAGATGGAGCGGTTAATACGCGATGCGGGCTATGAGCCCCGTCGGCGGAATACACGGTACGAGCTGCTGGAGTGATATGATGAAAGACTCCTTCGGGCGAACCATCGATTACCTGCGCATCTCCGTAACGGATAGATGCAACTTCCGGTGCGTCTACTGCATGCCCGAAGAGGGAGCGGATGTTGCCCCGAAGGAGTGGATGCTTCGCTATGAGGAAATCGTTACTATTGTGAAGGTGGCGGCGGAACTGGGGGTGCGCAAGGTGCGTTTGACCGGCGGCGAGCCTCTGGTACGCAAGGATATTGTACAGCTGGTGCGAATGATTGCCCAAACGCCGGGCATTACCGAGGTCTCCATGACCACCAACGTTTTCCTGCTGGCACGACATGCGCACGAACTGAAAGAAGCGGGTCTTGCGCGTATCAACATCAGTCTGGATACCCTGAACCCCGAAAGATTCGTGCGCATCGCGCGTCGCGGTTGCCTGCAGCAGGTGCTGGAAGGAATCGAAGCGGCAAGGCAGGTGGGCTTGTCGCCCATCAAGCTGAACATGGTGGTGATGCGCGGCTTCAACGATGACGAAGTGCCCGATTTCGCTCGCCTTACCCTGAGCCACCCCTACCATGTGCGCTTCATCGAACTGATGCCCATCAACTGGAACGACGGCTCGGATAGCGGAGAGTTTTTACAGCAACAGTTTCGGAACCGTCTCTTCGCGCACACCGGAGAGCCTGCGTTCCAGCTCATTCGACCACAGTATGCCTCACACAGCATGTTGAGCGCGGCGGAGATGCGCCGGTTATTCGTGCCGGTGCACGAGATACGCCAGCGCATCGAACAGGAAGTTTCCCCTCTCGAGCCGGCGGAGGTCATCACCAACGGCCCTGCTCGTACCTTCCGTCTGCCGGGCGCGCAGGGCACGGTGGGGTTCATCAGTCAGGTCACCCATGACTTCTGTGCGAACTGCAACCGCCTGCGGCTGACCGCAGACGGGTTTTTGCGCCCCTGCCTGATGGCAGACGGTGAGGTGGACCTGCGTACCCCTCTGCGCGAGGGCAAAGGGGAGGAGGAGATACGCCGTCTGTTCTTGTATACCGTTGCCCACAAGCCGGAGCGCCATCACCTGGCGGAGGGAATAGCACCGGTAGGCAGAGGGATGAGCCAGCTGGGTGGATAGTCAGGATAAAGCACCGTTCGCTTGCTTCACCGCGTTAACATCGGGAAATGCTCGATCCAGATGACCTGAGGGGGTGGTTCATGCTGTGCAAAGACCGTATGCAGGCGACGGTCTGCGGTAATAAGCGGAGCGTCTTGTTCCTGTGATAGGGCAACATATAGAGCATCATATATCGTGATACCGTGTTCAGTAGCCAAACCCCACGCTGTGGGGAGAAGATGAACGGGCGAGAACGTCTGCAGAGGTAACTCTTTGAGCAGATTCAAGGCATGCTCTCCAGCAGCCAAGCTTATCTCTTGCCGTTGCACACGTTTCCAAAGAACGTTCGCCACCTCGGCGTAAATGAGGGTGGGCGCCAGCAACAGAGCTACACCACTCAGTATTTGCAGCGCAGCGGGTGTTGTCTCCTCAGGAAGGAGCCACTGTGTAGCAACGCTGGCGTCTACAACAACACGCTGTATCATCGGCTATCTCTGTCTTCACGAATGAGGTCCGCAGAGGAGCTGAAGGTAGTGTTCCCTAGATTAGCGTGGAAGGAGCCAATCTGCTGCAAAAGCTGTTGTCGCTCCGTCCTTACCATTTCCCGCACTGCCCATTTCAACATCTCCTCCGCTTCCTCTTCCAGAGAGTGCCCTCGTGACCAGGCGATGCGACGCAGCTCCTGAAGGGTTGCTTCATCCAGGTGACGTAGGGTAATTTGTCCCATCCTTATCTTCCCCTGAGCAAGGACTGCCTCTGTCCTTTTGGGAGTTACTCAGTGGGCGTAAACATCCCTTTGCGAGTAGCATATTACCACAACCTTGCCCATCTTGTCAAAGAAGCGAACCGGCACGGTGTGAACGCACCCAACTGCGTATAACCTCTAACCATATGAGATATTCACCAAATCCGTTGTATCCGTGTCAATCTGTGTGCTGTTTTCCGAAGGACACGGATCAGCATGGATGGTACCACATTCTTTCCCTGTTGCAGCAGGAGTACTCATTCCCCAAGGCGAAGGGTAAAATACCGATGGAAGGGGGTTATCAACATGTCGGAGCAAATATACCCGCCCAAGCCGCTGGCTACCGCCAAGCCGGTACGGCTGATTTTCGTTGGGGGCTTTCTGGGCGCAGGCAAAACCACCGCGATGGGTGCGCTGGCACGCCGACTACTGCAAGATGGTTTGAACGTCGGGCTGGTAACCAACGACCACGCTGAGGAAATGGTGGACGCCGCGCTGGTGCGACAGTTCGGGATGCCGGTCGCGGAGGTATCCGGCGGCTGTTTTGGCTGCGAGTTTAACGACCTGCTAGACGCTACCGAGCGCGTACTCATGCAGGAGCCCGACGTGCTCATCGCCGAACCGGTTGCCAGCTGCGCCGACACCGTGGCGACGGTGATTAACCCCCTAAAGCAGTTTTACGGTGGCGTCTTCCGCTTCTCTCCCTTCTCGGTGCTGATAGACCCGATGCGGCTGTATGAGATGCTGCTGGAGGAGAATCCCAACGAGTTCGCCCGAAGCTTTGCCCCCATTTTCCATCGACAACTGGAGGAGGCGGACATTCTGGTGCTCAATAAGGTGGACAAACTCTCCACCGAAGAGACACAGCGGTTGGTAGACGCCTTGCGCCAGCACCACCCGAGCAAGCCGGTGCTTACCATTTCCGCGAAGCGCGGCGATGGTGTGGATGAATGGATGAACATGGTGCTGCAGGATGCGCCCGCCGGCTCGCGCGTGCTGGAAAAAGCGGATTACAGCGCCTATGAGATTGGTGGCGCGAAGCTGGGCTGGCTGAACGCCTCGGTACAGCTGGTAGGAGAACCGTTTTTCAGCGCACGAGAGTATGCGGAACTGCTGCTGCGGCGATTGCGTGATGCTGCGCTGGCGCGCAGTAGCGAGGTATTGCACATTAAACTCGCGCTGTACTGTCAGGGACGTGCTATGGGCGCGAATCTGCTCAGCACCGATACCGACCCTGTTTTCGGGGGAGAGGAACTGGGCGACGTGCGTCAGGCGATGCTGGTGCTGAACGCGCGCCTGGGTATTGACCCGCCAACGCTAGGGGGCATCACCGCGCAGGCAATCTATGATGTGGCGAAGATGTTGCGCGTGGACGCGGAGATACTGCGTCTGCATACGGTGAAGCCTTCCGTACCCTGTCCGGCGTTCAGAATGTGTAGCCCGGTGTAGCGCTGATGAGTGATCACTGGCTCGACAGATTTCACCAGGAAGCGGTGCCCCGTATCATGGAGATATTTCAACCCGCGCGTGTCATCATTGGTATCCTGTTGTTCGGCGTCAGTACGGTAGCACTCCCCCAGGCAAATGAGAACGCCTTCTTGCACCGGAAAGGCACTCAGTTGCTGCTTGATGGGAAGCCCCTGCGCCTGGTGTCGGTCAACAAGTTTGACCTCTTCCTGCGCTTCCTCGAGGGCGGGGAGGCGAAACAACAGGCAGCGCAAGCCATCGAAGGGGCGGCAAAACAAGGCTTTACCGCTATCCGCTTCGCGGGGGTCGGCTTCTACCCGTCACACATGCGCAACTGGGCAAATGAAAAGGTATATTGGGGCGCATTTGACGAGCTGGTTCAAACCGCGAAACAACACGGCGTGCGCCTGATACCCGTCATCAACTGGAACCTCTACCTCTTCCCCGACATGGCGAACGAGTGCGTGCAGGACATGTTGACCAACCCCGACTCACGCTCGCGTCAGTACCTGTGGCTGTATACCTACCAGCTGGTCTCGCGTTACAAAAACGAACCGACGATACTGTTCTGGGAGCTGACGAACGAGATGAATCTGGGCGCGGACCTGCAGTTTATGTTCCCTTACGGCAGAAGCGAGTTGAACCCGGTGCACGAAGGCACGGCGTTTATGCGACTGCGCCGCGATAACTTCACCACCGAACAGATGATACCTTTTCTGAAAGAGTGGGCAACCTTCATCAAGCGGAACGACCCCCACCACCTGATCGGCTCGGGACTTTCTTCGCCGCGTCCGGCAGCGCAACACCTGAGACAGGCGATGGGTAAAGGCGACTGGACGGAAGACAGCGAGCAGGAGATGGAGACCTACTTGCGCGACACCCACCCCGACCCGATTGACCTCATCAGCATCCACTTCTATCGCGGTCACGATAACCTGCGCTTCGGTAACAAAGAGGAAGACTCCGCGCGGGTTCTCGCTGCGTTCAAACGGGCAGCGGAGCGCATCGGCAAACCGCTGTACATCGGGGAGACCGGGGACGACTACGCCCGGCGTCCCGACGCGCCCTTCCTGCGTAACGTGCTGGAGCAGGTCAAAAAGCTGGATATTCCCCTCACGCTGATCTGGAACTGGATGAGCCCCGGAGACCCGTATGATGTGAGTGCACAGCGTACCCCGCAGGTAGTGCGGATGATGCGCGAAGCGAATGACCGTTAGCTCTCACGAAGCAGGATTATCGCTGTCAAGTTGTGAAATGGCTTAGGGAAACGGGACGGTTGAGGGACTGATGGGAAAGAGTTCACAGATTCGACTGGACTGGTCGCTGGTGAGGCGGTTGATTTTCGGTTCACCGCTCTCCACCGAGCAGATGGCGCATCAGCGTCTGCCCAAGATACTAGCGTTGCCGGTTTTTACGTCGGATGCCCTCTCCTCCACAGCATACGCCACGCAGGCGATATTGCTCAACCTGTTAATTGCCGGGCCACACGCTCTGCACCTGACTATGCCCATCTCCATTGCCATTGTGGTGCTTGTGTGGATTGTGGTGATTTCTTACACGCAGACGGTACACGCTTATCCACAGGGTGGAGGCACGTATACCGTTTCTCGGGAAAATCTGGGTACTCACTGGGGACTACTGGCAGCTGCTGCCCTCCTCACCGATTATGTGCTCACGGTGGCGGTCAGCATCACATCCGGTGTGCAGCAAATCACCTCGTTCTTTACGAATCTTGCTCCCTATCAGACGCAGCTGGCACTGGCTGCGATATGGTTGCTGACCCTGGCGAACCTGAGGGGTGCAAGGGAAAGCGGGATGCTGTTTGCCGTTCCCGTCTATTTTTTCGTCGTCACTATGCTGGCAACAGTAGCGGTGGGGGTCTTCGGTCCGCTGTTCGGGTATCATCCACGCCCATATCAGCCGCCCCCGCAACAGACGGCTGAGCAGGCTGTGCATGTGCTATCGCTGGGAGTGATTCTGCGCGCTTTTGCTTCCGGCTGTGCAATCATGACCGGTATCGAAGCGGTCAGTAATGGTGTACCTGCGTTCCGCCCCCCCGAAAGCAAAAACGCGGCAGAGACGATGGTCGCTATGGGGGCCATCCTGAGCACCACCTTCTTGGGCATTTCGTATATCACGCAGGAATACCACATCGTGTACTACGGACAGGGCGAGAGTGATACTACAGCGGAGTCCGTCATTTCTATGGTAGCCAGAGTGGTATTCCATGATGAGCCTCTCCTGCGAGGGATTATCCTGTTTGCGACCGCTATCATTCTGCTACTTGCCGCGAACACGGCGTATGCAGATTTTCCACGCCTGAGCTCTGTCCTCGCGCGAGATGGGTATATGCCCCGCCAGCTGGCGAACCTCGGAGACCGTCTGGTGTTCTCCAACGGTATCATCTTGCTGGCGGTGTTCACCTCTATCCTGGTAGTGGCGTTCGGCGGCAACGTAGACCACCTGATCCCGCTGTATGCGGTAGGCGTGTTTACAGCGTTTACCCTCTCACAGGCGGGTATGGTCAGGCATTGGCTCGTGCAGAAGGGCAAAGGCTGGCAGTGGAAAGTGGTGGTGAACGGTATCGGCGCAGTCGCGACCGGTATCGTCTTGCTGGTTATCATTGCGGAAAAGGGACCGCAGGGGGCATGGGTTGTGCTGGTGGTCATTCCGATACTGATGTGGATGTTTATGCAGGTGAACCGGCACTACCAAAAGATACGTGCCCGCCTAACGCTCAAAGACTACGAACCGCAGCCTTTACCACCGCACACGGTGCTGGTGCTGGTACCGGATGTGCATCGTGGGGTGGTTCCCGCGCTGGAGTACGCCCGCGAAATCTCCAAAGACCACAGGGCAGTACACATCGAGATTAACCCTGCCGATACGCAACGCCTTAAGGAACGATGGGAGCAATGGGGCGGGGACATGCCACTGGTGATTATCGAGTCGCCCTATCGCTCCCTGATCGGCCCGCTGGTGGAGTATGTGAAACAGGTCAGGCAAGACCACCCTCGCCACCTGATTACGGTGGTGCTGCCGGAATTTGTGGTCACGAAGTGGTGGGAGCGCGCTCTGCACAACAACTCCGCGTTTCTGATCAAACTCGCGCTGGGCAACGTGCGCGATGTGGTGATTACTAACGTGCGGTATTATCTGGACTGAAATGAATACACCTTCTGCATCCTTGGGGCACAATCTGTTGACCTCTTCCCGTCAGGTGCTGGCTCCGCTGTCGTTTCTGGTGCTTCTGGGGCTTTTTCTCAGCACGCAAACGCCTGCCTTTCTCACCTGGGACAATCTGCGCACGGTGGCGATACAGACCGTTGCGGTAGCGATACTGGCGATTGGCGAGACGGTGGTGATTATCTCCGGTGGGATCGACCTGTCGGTCGGCGCGGTGTTGGCGTTCAGTGGGGTAACGGCGGTGTACACGATGAAAGAAATGGGCGCACCCGCCTGGGCAGGTGTACTGGTTGGGCTGGCAACGGGTGCGCTGTGCGGACTGTTTAACGGGCTGGTCACCACGCGCCTGCGGATGCCTGCCTTTGTGGTCACGCTGGGGATGCTGGGCATAGCGAGCGGCGCCGCGCTGTTGATTAGCGGAGGCGTGTCGCTGACGGGCATCGCGCCGGGCTTCGAGCGGATCGGGAAGGAGTGGTCACTCTGGGTGCTGCTAGGGGTTGCGGTGCTCTTTCACTTGCTGCTGGGTTTCACCAAGCTGGGGCGATACTGCTACGCCATCGGCGGCAACGCGGAAGCCACGCGCCTGTCGGGGGTATCGCTGGTGCGCTATCAGAGCACCTATTTTGTGCTGTGCGGGCTGTGTGCGGGGCTGGCCGGGGTGTTGCAAGCCAGCCGGGCGACGGTGGCACAACCGACCGCCGGGAAGGGTTGGGAACTGGACGCCATTGCCGCCGCGGTCATTGGCGGAACCAGCTTGATGGGCGGGCAGGGTAGCGTTGTGGGCACATTGCTCGGTGCGTTCCTGATGGCTATCATCCGCAACGGCTGTAACCTGCTGAACGTGGAGGTAGAGTGGCAGCAGGTGCTAATCGGCGCAATGGTGATTGTCGCCGTGTTCTACGACCGCTGGCAGAGAGGCAAGGGATAGGGTACAATAGCATAACGTTGCCGAAGGCACAACCATATACCTTGATGTCAACGTTCTGGTCTCTATCGTGGAGAGCCATCACCGGTTATAATACAACCGGCAGGATAACCAGCGACAAGAGGTGAAGGACATGAAACTCTTTCTGGATACCGCCAACATCGAGGAGATTAAGACCGCCTGGAGCTGGGGCGCGATTGAGGGCGTGACCACCAACCCCTCGCTGGTGGCAAAGGAGGGACGCCCGTTCAAAGAGATCGTGCGCGAAATCTGCGAAATCGTCAACCCGGGCGACATCAGCGCGGAGGTAGTGAGTCTGGATGCAGAGGGCATGATTCGGGAGGCGCACGAGGTCGCCAGCTGGCATCCCAATATCGTGGTCAAAATCCCCATGACCAGAGAGGGCATGAAGGCAGTCAAGGTGCTCTCGCGAGAGGGCATCCGTTGTAACGTCACGCTGGTGTTCAGCCTGTCTCAGGCGTTTCTGGCAGCGAAGGCGGGGGCATACTATATCAGCAACTTCGTCGGGCGCGTAGATGACATCAGCGGCGAGGGCATGAACGCCGTACGCGACACGGTGAACATGATAAAAGAGTACGGCTTCACCAGCCAGGTGCTGGTTGCCAGCGTGCGCCACCCGATGCACGTGGTGGAGGCTTTGCGAGCAGGCGCACATGCCTGTACCGTGCCTTTTAAGGTGCTGGAGCAATTGTATCAGCACCCGCTGACCGACGTTGGCATCCAGCGGTTCCTGGCGGACTGGCAGAAGTCGGGCGCAAGCATTTTCTAGAAGATGCTGCAAAACATGGAATGGATACCCGGTTCGGTCACCGCGCCGCGCGGCTTTCGGGCGGCAGGGGTACGCTGCGGCGTGAAGTCACGAGGCAAGGACCTTGCGCTCATCGTCTCGGAGGTAGCGGCTACGGTTGCCGGCATGTTTACCACCAACAGGGCGGCGGCGCCTTGCGTGCGCTACTCGCGACATGTGATAGAGGCGGGCACTGCCCGCGCCATCGTCGCCAACAGCGGTAACGCCAACGCCGCCACGGGGGAAGAAGGTTTCGTGGACAACGTGCGCATGGCGCAGAAGGTAGCCCAACTGCTAGAGTGCCCACCCGCTCAGGTGGTGACTGCCAGCACGGGCATCATCGGACACAGGCTACCTGTGGAGAAGATAGAAGCGGGCATCGAGCAGGCGATGCTGGAGCTCTCTCCAGAGGGCGGAGGCGCCGCCGCCGAAGCCATCATGACCACCGATACCGTGCCCAAAGCGGAGGCAGTCAGCCTGAAACTGCCCGAAGGCGAGGTGCGAATCGGTGGTATCGCCAAGGGCGCAGGCATGATCGCTCCCAACATGGCAACGATGCTCTGCTTCCTGACCACCGATGCGCGGATTACTGCTCCCGCCTTACAGCAGGTGTTGAAGGACGCGGTGGAGCGTTCCTTCCACTGTCTGACCGTCGACTCGGATACCAGCACCAACGATATGGTGGTGATTCTGGCAAACGGGCAGTCCGGTGTGGATGTGCACCGCTATCTGGATGATTTCCAGATGGCGTTAGAGAGCCTGTGCGTGCGTCTGGCTCAGCGTATCGCACGGGACGGCGAAGGGGCTACCAAGCTGGTGGAGATTGAGGTGCGCGGTGCGCCCACCTTCACGCAGGCGCGCAAGATGGCGAAAACGGTCGCGGAATCGCCGCTGGTGAAGACCGCTCTCTTCGGCAACGACCCGAACTGGGGGCGCATTCTGGCAGCGATGGGGCGTAGCGGGGTGGATTTTGACCCCGACCGGGCGCATATCGCTTTGCAGGGTACCCTGGTGTACTCGGATGGCAAGCCAACCGCTTTCGACGCGCACGAGTTGCACGAACGGCTGAAGACGGACACGGTGACCATCGCCATCGATTTACAAGAGGGCACCGAACACGCCACCGTGTGGACATGCGACTTCAGTTACGACTACGTGCGCATCAACGCGGAGTACAGCACGTGAACGCTACGGTGGCGTGGTGGGGAACAGCGGCTTTCGCCGTATGTGCCTGTTTCGGAACAATGAATGTGAGGAGTTACCGTTCAAGCGATGGTGCACCTCCACCTCGTTGGGTAGCTTAACTTTCGGTGGGTGAGGAGAGCAACAATGTCCCATGCGCATCGTATGGTGAATAGTCGCTTGACATTTTCACCTTCGCTGGTTTATACTCTATCTGGTATTATCCTGCCGGAGTGGCGGAATGGTAGACGCGCCCGCCTCAAAAGCGGGTGCCGAACAGGCGTGGGGGTTCGAGTCCCCCCTCCGGCACCATCGGTTAACCATCCGATTCAGGGATATAGTACTTGTGTTGCCCCGCCTCGACGGGGCAATTTTCTTGAGGAGCCGTTCGGTGCAAAAGCCAGCCTCCTTGTCCGATTGGTTCGGCAGTAACACGCCCGCTTCGTATGGTGACGCCCGCGCAGAGTACGCCGCCCTGCGCAGAGGCGCGGTGGTGTTCGACATGAGCACGCTCGGCAAGCTCCGTATCACCGGCGACGACCGCATTGCCTACCTGCAGGGACAGCTCAGCCAGGATGTGCTGCCTTTGCAGCAACCCGGTCGTGGCGCATACTCCTGTCTGTTGAAACCGACCAGACAGATTCTTTCGGACATGGTGCTGTTTTCCACCGGTGATGCCGTCTTCGCGCTCACCCCACCTCAGACGCGCCGCACTGTGCAGGAGCGGCTGGAGCAGTTCGTCATCATGGAAGAGGTGGAGATAGAGGATATGACCGCAAGCCATGTTGTGTTGCACGTTGCCGGACCGCTCTCCGCCGTTCGGCTGGAACCGCTTGGAATAGTAGAGGCATTCCCTCTCTGGTATAGCAAGGAGCTGATGTGGCGGGGCTACCCGCTGTACGTGGTGCGCACCGACCGATGCGGCGAGCAGGGTTACGACCTTCTGGCTCCTGCAGAAAGCGCATCCACCCTTTGGCAGGCGTTGCTGGAAGCGGGCGTGCAACCGGCAGGCGTTGAGGCGTTCAACGTGCGTCGGGTGGAGACGGGTATTCCGCTGTTTGGAGTGGATATGGACGAAAGCACCATCCCCTTAGAGGCAGGGCTGGGCGAACGTGCCATCAGCTTCACCAAAGGCTGTTACACCGGACAGGAGGTGATACACCGGATTTTTTCACGGGGACATACTAATCGCTCTCTCATTGGACTGCGCCTGTCGGCAGAGATATTGCCGCCGTACGGTGCGCCTGTCAGTGCAGGTGACCGTCGGGATGCGGGCTGGGTGACCAGCGCGGTGCGTTCTCTCTCGCTAGATGCGGTGATCGCGCTGGGCTATTTGCGCAACGAATACACTGCGCCCGGCACAACGGTTGTCGTCCAGCACGAACCATCCCCGATAGAAGCGCAGGTCGTCTCATTGCCCTTCGTGGAGCCGAGCCGTGCTTGACGCCGCGTTGCTGTTTTTCATCAACGTGCTGTGGGCGGCGGCATATCCGATGGCAAAGTTCGCCATCAACGGTGGGGTTCCGTCGGTAACGCTGGCGTGGGCACGGTGGGCGGTCGCCATGTTCCTGTTGCCCCTGTTTGCCCGATTCGTGCTGCGGATGCCGCTAGCACTGCCTCGCTCCGACCTGCTTCGCGCGCTTGCGCTGGGCGCGATGGCTCTGGGACTGGTGCATATTCTGGTATTCGTCGGACTGAAGTACACCACCGCAGTGGACGCTACCCTGCTGCTGGCGGGAGAACCTCTGGTGATGGCGGTGATGTCCCTCTTGCTGTTGCGTGAAGGGATGACGAGGCGGGCAGTGTGGGGGATGGTGCTGGGGTTCGCGGGCGCGTATTTGCTTATCAATCGAGGATGGATACCTCCGCTAAACGATAGTGGCACGTTGATAGGCAACCTGCTGGTGGCGGCGTCGGTGCTGGTGGAAGGCACGGGCACGGTGCTCTCACGCGGATTGACCCGCCGATACAGCGGTATCGTGGTATTGTTCTGGGAGAGCGTGGGTGCAACGATTGCGCTGGCGATACCGGCATACCTGTTCTGGGTGGGTTTGCCTGTCGCTCCGGCCCCATCTGCGCTGGGCGCGGTGCTCTATCTGGGGGTGGTAAACAGCGCGTTCTGCTATGCGGTATGGTTCGTGCTGATGGAGAGGCATCATGTGGGCAACATGGGCGTGTTTATCTTTGTGCAGCCGGTGTTCGGTGCGTTAATGGGCGTGCTATGGCTGAAGGAGCCGTTCGGCGTGTACACCGCTGTTGGCTCGGTGATGGTGCTGAGCGGTGTGTGGTTGACGACACGCACCACCGCAGAGGAACAGGCGGAAATAGCCCGCAGATGAACACGGTCTGGGTATGCGTGCCTATTCGTGTGCTGCTCCCGCTACGCCCTTCACACCAGCCGTTGCATTCGGCGTGGCGCGGTGCTATACTAAGACAGGTGGAACTTTTGACAGATTTGTAGCGTCTGCATAGGCGGAGGGACGGTGAAGCACGATGAATCAGAAAGTGGCTCTCATCGGCGCAGGAGTACTGGTGATTCTGGTAGCAGGCATCTTGTTGGGACGGCATCTCTTCCCGATTACCCACCGGGAGGCGAGCGCGCCGTCTGGGGGGAACGTTCTGCTCGCGCCTGCTCCACAGCTTCCTGATACGAGCCTGCTGCGGGCGGAGGGCGAGGCGCAACCGCCACCACAGGAGAGGCCAAAGCGTGCGCCTGACGATATTATCGACTACCTGCGGCATTTACAGAAGGTAGAAACGCAGCGTCAGGCGATGCAGCGCGACCTGACCCCGGCGTTCAACGCTTTCGTCAATGCAGTGGCGATGCGGACGACCCTCGACGAGCAGGAAATTCAACAGCGTATGAGCGCGGTACAGCAGGCTCCGCAGGACTACTCGCAGAAGTGGGCACAACTCAGCCAGTTCTTCGAGACGAAGCAGCCGCCACCTGCTTGTCAGCCACTGCACGAGTCTTACCGCAAGATGCTGGCGTCCACCATCGCGTACATGACGAAGGTGTACCTCGCTCTGCAGCAGGCACAGAGCGACCCCAACGCCGCGCTGCAGGCGCTGTCGCAGATGCAGGGTACCGCCTCCACCGATGTGGACACACAGATTCTGCAGGCGAACTACGAGCTCCAGCAGGTGCTGGATAAATACGACCTGCGTCACTATTTCCCTGGCTTCGTGATTAGCGGAGACGGCGGATTGAACCTGCGCAGTATCTTCGGGGGTTAAACGGTAGATGTGGACGCCAGAACAGACTCGCGCCATCCCACAGCTTCTGTTGGAATGGTATAAGACGAACGCGCGCCCCATGCCCTGGCAAGAGAATCCTGACCCATACCACCTGCTGGTCGCTGCCACCATGCTACAGCAGACTCAAGTGGCAACGGTGTTGCCGTACCTAGAGAGGTTCCTTCAACGGTTTCCCACTGTATGCGACCTTGCCGATGCCAGCGAGGAGGAGGTGCTGCGCTACTGGGAGGGATTGGGCTATTACAATCGTGCCCGATATCTCCATCGCGCCGCGCAACAGATAAGCAGGCGACACAACGGGAGTGTTCCCTGCAGGGTAGATGCGTTACGGCAGCTCCCCGGTATCGGGGAGTATACCGCCGGCGCGGTGGCCAGCATCGCCTGTGGCAAGCCCGAGCCTGCGCTGGACTCCAACGGTTATCGTATCCTTGCTCGCCTGCTCGCTTTCGAGGAGGACATCACGCTCAGCTCCAGTCGCAGACAGCTCCAAGAGGCATGTCGCCAAATCCTGCCCGAGTACGCGCCCGGAGCGTTCAATCAGGCGCTGATGGACCTGGGCGCAATGGTATGCACCGCCCGCGAGCCGCGTTGTTTGGTGTGCCCTCTTGCCGAACACTGTCTTGCCTTTCAGCAGGGGCGTCAGACGAGCCTGCCGGTACTGCCGCCACACCAGGTGGGTGAAAAGGTTCAGGACGTATGCGCGGTCATAGAACACCGTAAACGGTGGTTGATGCGCAAGCGCACGGATGGGCGTTTATGGCACGGGCTATGGGAATTCCCACGCGTGCGCATGGAAGAGGGTGAAACGCTGGAGCAAGCCGCCCGACGCGCAGCAAGCACGGTTGGGGCGCAAGTAGATGGTTTTGAGACCGTTGCGGTCGTCCGACACGGCGTCATGCATTACTCGGTAACATTGCACGCGGTGCGCTGTCATCCTCGCGAACACCCCCCCGAAGGGAGCGATACACTGCGCTGGGTATCTCCCAAGGAGGCGCAAAGGTTGCCTCTTTCTTCTCCGATGCGCCGCGTGCTTGGCAGGCTGATTCAGAAGCAGAAAAAATAACAAAAGCCGCCGCGGGACACCCCGCGACGGCTGTGCGTCACTCCTCTTCCTCTTTGAGCAGAGCGCTGACCTTTCGCTTCACGCGCTGCAGCGCGTTATCGATGGACTTGGGTCGGCATCCCAGCGCCTTGGACATCTCGCGATAGGACATCCCTTCCAGGTAGCATTCCAGCACCCGCGCTTCCAGGTTACTCAGGTGCCCGTCCAGCATCTCCAGAAGGTTGCGAGGCTGACGCTGGTCTACCACCAGAGTGGCGGGGTCAGCGACGCTCTCATCGGGAATGATTTCCAGTAAGGTGGAGTCATTGTCATCATCGTTCAGGGGGCGGTTCAGGGAGATGTACGCATTGAGCGGGGCGTGTTTCTGGCGCGTGGCCATTTTCACTGCGGTGATAATCTGCCGAGTGACGCACAATTCGGCAAAGGGGCGGAACTTGGTCAGCTTGTCCTCACGGAAGTCGCGGATGGCTTTGAACAGCCCAATCATGCCCTCCTGCACCACGTCTTCGTGGTCGGCTCCCATGAGGAAATAGGAACGTGCTTTGCTCTCCACCATACCGCGGTACTTCGCAAGCAGATGCTCTGTCGCTTGCTGGCTACCGCACTTCGCGTAGACGACGACTTCCTCGTCCTGCATGTTCTGGAAGCGCAGGCTTCCGTCGTCATAGCGGGATGAAATCATCCTGCTTGCCTCCCGACAGTTCTGGTTTGCTTTAGCCGATTTTGGTTCGATGCAAGGTGAAGGGCATCACCATCGAGGCGCCGCACCTCGCGACGCAAAGTGCCCTCGTACCTTTGCTGATATTCACTATAAACCAACTGTTCGCACATGTCAACAGGTTTTCGAGATTTTTTCGATTTTTTTCTCTCAAGATGAAGCAAATCGCTGGTTCGAAAGCGATATTATGCCCGAAAAATGTACACCGCTACCAGTTGAACCGAAAGCACCCCCCGTGCGTCATCAAGAAAGGGTTACAGCACAAGGAGGAAACCGTCCGGCAGGTAGTTGCGGTGAACACGGGAGACGCAGGGATGACGAAATCGGCGGGGCAGACCGCGCAGCAACACACACCCACCGGCACTCTTTCCGCCGGCGCGCAGTTTCGGTACGCGGATGGCGCGGAGGCGATTCTGCACACCATCTTTCAGCGCGACGATTTCGACGAACAGCGCACCTGGATGGAGTACAACTGGTGGCCTCTATCGTACCACCTCTCCCCAGCCCGCGCCAACATTATCAGCTGGCTGCCTGCCGCTAGAGATGGGCTGCACGTGCTGGAAGTAGGAGCCGGTTGCGGCGCGATTACCTCCTACCTCTGTCGCGTGCCCGCTGTCGGTCGCGTTGTGGCGGTAGAGGGGGCTCCTCAGCGTGCCGAACTGCTACGCCTTCGCTGCCGACACGCCCCCCACCTCGAAGTGGTGACCGCCAATATCGAAGACTACCATCCCTCCGAGCTCTTCGATGCCATCTTGCTAGTCGGCGTGCTGGAATACGCGGGTAGATATATCGCACGTCCCGATGCCGCCTCCCATCTGATTCATCTGCTGTCTCGCTGGTTGCGCCCCGATGGCAGACTCGTCATCGCTATTGAAAACCCCATCGGGCACAAATATCTGGCGGGCTATCACGAAGACCACTACGGCGTGCCCTTTGAAAGCGTTTCCGGTTACCCCGACTACGACGGCATCCGCACCTTCGATAAGGGATTACTGCAGAGCAAGCTGGAGGATGCGGGGCTACATTGTCAACTCTGGTTCTACCCCTTTCCCGATTACAAGATGCCCGATGTGATTCTTGCTGAGAACAGCTTTAGCGAACCCGGCTTTGACTGGTTGACGTTGCTGAACCTGCCCACAGTGGACTACTCACTGCGCCAGCGCCCTCTGTTCAACGAGCGCGAGTTCTTGCGCATGATAGCGAGGAACGCTCCGCCTTCCGCTTTCATGAACTCGTTTCTGGTCATCGCTTCGCGCCAGCCGATGCCGAAGGCATGGGAGTCCATCCTGGCGGTAAAGATACGAAGCCAGTGTGCGCCCCCTTTCCGCCAGACCAAGTTCTTCCTGAAGGAGGACGACCGTATCACGGTAGAGACGGTGCGCGGCGAGTGGTTGAATCGGCCAGCTCCGGTGTCTGTGCACAGTGACACCAGTGAGCCTTACTATCAACACCTGAAGAACACGGAGCATCTGTTTATTGACAGCCTCTGGTATCGCCGATATGCGGAAGCCGCCTCCGCCCTGCTTCGCTGGTATGCAACCTTGCTGGCGCGGGTCGTTCCCGAAGGCTATCACGATTACAACGAGCGGTTTGGGGCGTTTTGTGCGCAGAGATTGGGGCGCACCCTGTACACGCCGACTACCCAGTGGCTCTCTGCCGACAGTCTCGACCTCACCCCGCGCAACTGTCTGTTGAACGAAACCAGCGGCGAGGTAACGGTCATTGACCTGGAGTGGGATGTGGGCATCCCGCTGCCTCTGGACCTGGTGGTGGACAGGGGGATGTTGTATCTGGTGCAAAAGGTGAGTGACTTCTTCGGTACCGACTTGCTCAACCGTCGCGGTGAGTGGAACCTGCCTCGCGCCCTGCTGAGCCGCCTGCCTGCCCAGCTGCGAAAAGGCAAAGTGGCAGATATCCACCTGTTCGAATACTGGTTCCAGCTGGCGATACTGCACGGCGGCTTTGACTATCGCCTTTCGGAACAGGACCGCCGTGCCGCCAGCACCAGCACAGGCTTGAGCCGCCGCAGCTGGTTCGCCCGTCTGTTGCGCCGGTTAGGAGACGCCTCGCGCTCGCCGGGACTAGTTGGTGCCTTCTTGCGTCGCCTGCGCAAAATCACAGGAGTGTAAAAAGGAGCTCCTCTGCGCAAAGCGAATCTCTTGCTCAATCCCAAAAACAGGAGACTTCCCTATGGACGACATCATTATCACCAGTGGAAGCATCGCTTCATGCACCATGCAAGCCATTGCCCATCCGAAAGTAGGTATTAACTTCGACACTGCCAACATCTCCTACTACAACGAAGGCGTAGCACCCGTGCTTCGGGACGGGTGAGGATTGAAAATGGAAGCAAAGCCGTTAAGCCAGTATCTGAGCTTTGATCGCGTCGCCGAGCATTACGATGCGACCCGATTCCTGCCGGAGTCGGTGCGGGAGGCAGTGGTGGAGCAGATTCTCTGCGCTGCCTCTCTCGCCGCCGGTCACTGGCTTGTGGATGCAGGGGTAGGCACGGGACGTTTTGCGCTTCCGATAGCGCGGCGTGGCGTGAACGTACTGGGCTTGGACGTGTCGCGCAAGATGATGCGCCAGCTGCTGCGCAAGAGCCCCCCTGCTAATCTGTATCTGGCGCAAGCAGACCTGAGGAGCCTGCCGGTTCGCTCGCGCTCTATCTCGGCGGTGCTGGTGGCGCATGTGCTGCATCTTATTGCAGGCTGGCGCGAGGTGCTTCAGGAGTGTCGGCGTGTGCTGCGGCAAGAAGGGATGCTGTTCCTGCTCTATGAAAGCGGTAAGCGGTTTCCGGCACGAGAGTACTACGTGCAGCTGGCGGGCGAGCGTGGGCTGTTGCGCCCGTCGCTGGGGGTGCAGAGCGCGGACGAAGCGCTGGAGTACGTGCGGGAGATAGGTGGAGCGGTCTCCCTTATCGAGCATCCCTCCCTGCGCTGGCAGGCGCGACGCACTCATCGGGAGGTTCTGCAGGAGCTGGAGCACCGCACCTATTCTCAGCTCTGGGACATTCCCGACGAGGCGCACCGGGAACTCATGGAACGGACACTGCGCTACGTGCGCGAACAGTTCGGCAGCGAGGACGAGGCGTATACCGCTGAAGCAGTGGTGAATCTCTATGCAGTGAGGTTTTAAGTAGTGCAGGTTGCACAAGAGCAGAATGATGGTAAAATAGAAACGAAGAGGGACATGACAGTGATGGTGGAGAGGAAATATAAACATCCAAGCATTTTGGAGGCGCTTTGCGAGGTTCAGTTTGAAACGCCAGAAGACTGGAACACTGCCTGCTATGGCATCCTGATGGCGGCGGTTCGCGATATGGGCTTTGAGCAGACCGAAGAGATCCCCGCGTTTGCGCTGCAGGTAGACGTGCGTCAGAAGGAAACCCTCGTTTTGCCTACACTGGTGTTAATGCGCTACAAACATGCTAACGGTAAGAATTTGCTGCATCTGGGACCGAACTCTTTTACCATCAATCAGCTGGCTCCCTATACGGGCTGGCACGAGTTCAAGCCCTACATTGTAGAGTGCCTGCGCCGTCTCCATGAATCTTTACCCTCGATACAGCCATCCAGGCTGATATTGCGCTACATCAATCGATTTGCGTTCACTGGGATGCAGACGGACATGGCAGAGTGGTTTTCTGTGTACCCCGTTTCGCCTGATATCGGACAGCGCAAGGGGCCTTTTCTGCTCAAGCAGGACTTCTTCTGCACTGGCGAGGATGTGCTCACTGTTACCACTGGTTTGGCGTATGTGTCACCATCGGATGGAACTGCTGTCCTTCTTGATCTGGAGTATCGTACGTCCGAGTTCTTATGGGACTTGCTCCTGATAGACTCGATACTAGAAAGGTCGCATGATGCGGTGTACGAGGCTTTTGAGGCGTGTATCACCGAAAAGACGCGCGGACTGCTGGAAGAGGTGAGATAGATGGCAATATCCCACACTGGCGCTTTCACCATTCCGACCACAAGCTCAAAGAGCGCTGTGATGGCAGAGGTTCCCTGGCGGAGATTCTCCCTCAGACGCACTGCCGCGTCTGAGGAGCTGTCTATCTTCGAGCAGGAAGAAGTAACCGAACTGCCTAGCGTGCGCTGGATGGACGACCCGCCGTTGCTGAAGCCCTCTCAGACGCTCCAGATACAACTTTCTTATACTGTCAGGGGGCGTTTGGAGTTCCCTCCACTCTGTGAAGAGGAAGAGCAGTTTCTGAAATCTGCAAGTCTGGAGTAAACGGTGGAATCGGAAGAATACCCCTGGTACCGCATTGTAGGTGCAGATGATCCCCTGCAGCAAGGTGATATCTTTTTCAACTGCCCCGTCGTGTTGCTGCCCGATCCGGCATTTTTTCTCCAAGTGTATCAGGGACGGAAGCTTGACGCTTCTGCGAACACCGCTATTGTCTTTGCGGATCTTATTGTGTTGACCCACAGCTGTGACATTCCCAAACGTGATTTAGACAGAGTGCTGGTATGCCCTCATCGAAATGCAGTAGAGGTCGCACCACGCAGGGAAGAAAGAGCGAATATCCGCAAGGGGCGTGTGCTGGCATATCACTTGATTGAAGCGTGTGAGTTGGAAGGTTATGAGTTTGAGCAGCGTGTCATTGACTTTCGTCTGGTCACTGCCGTGCCTAAGATCTTCCCAGAGGAACTCTCACAACAACTTGGTCATCGCGTGCGTTTATTACCTCCCTATCGTGAGAAGATGGCACAGGCATTTGCTTTCTATTTTGGACGAATCGGTCTTCCCAAGGACCCGCGTGACATCTGACGCCTTGCGCATGAGATTACCGCGAGATATACTAAATAATAGTGGAGGACGCATCCCAAGTCTCCGCTGAAGAGGTGCAGGCAACGATGCCACAGAGAATCTTCACGCCGCCAGTTGAGACAGCCGAAGTGCAACATCCCGCGCAACGCTTGCACGTGGTGCAGGAACGCGAGCGCGCCTTCCTCATCTATGTCAACCCCGACCCCGAGCTGGACAGTTATGTAGAAGAGGAGCTGCGTGCCCTGTGCGACACCGCCGGTCTGGAAGTGGTTGGCGAAAGCCGACAGCGGCGATCTCGTCCCGATGCGGCTACCTTCATCGGCAGGGGTAAGGCGGAACTGCTCTTCCCGCAGGTGCGCGAGGTCAACGCGGATGTGGTCATTGTAGACGATGACCTGACGCCGCTGCAGCAGCGCAACCTGGAAGACATCCTGCAAACGCGCGTGATAGACCGCACCGAGCTCATCCTGCAGATTTTCGCCCAGCGCGCCCATACCCGCGAGGGGAAATTGCAGGTAGAGCTGGCGCGATTGACCTACGAGCTGCCTCGCCTGATGAGTGTGTACACCAAGTTCGAACAGCAGGCTGGGCACATCGGCGTGCGCGGCGGACCGGGCGAGACCAAGCTGGAACAGGACCGACGTAAGGTGCGTGAGCGCATCGCCGACCTGCAGCGTGAACTGGAGCAGGTTGCTCGCCAGCGCAATCAGCAACGACAGGGCAGGCGTAGGTTGCCTTTCCCATTCGGCGCGCTGGTAGGGTATACGAGCGCGGGCAAGTCCACCCTGCTGAACACTCTCTCGGGTGCGCATATCTACACCGATGAGCACCTCTTCGCCACGCTGGACCCTACCGTGCGTCGCATCGTGCTGCCCGACGGCTGGGGCGTGTTGCTGTCGGACACCGTTGGTTTCATCCGCAACCTGCCGCACTCGCTGGTCGCCGCGTTCCGCGCCACGCTGGAGGAAGTGACCGAGGCCGATTTTCTGATTCACGTAGTAGACGCCAGCCATCCTCAGCTGGAGATTCAGAGGCAGGCGGTCATGAACGTGTTGGCGGAGCTGGGCGCACACAACAAGCCGATTATTACCGCGTATAACAAAGCGGACCTGGTCAAAGACACCTACCGCCTGCGACAACTGGTGGCGGAGACACCCAATGCGGTGTACATCTCCGCGTTGAAAGCGGAAGGCATCCCCGAACTGATGAGCCATATCCTCACCACACTGCAGTCCCTGCTGCAGCCGGTAAAGATACGCTTGCCTTATAGGCAGAGTAACTTGCTGGCACAGTGTTACGATCTGGGGCGCGTGCACAGTGCGGAGTATACCCCGGACGGCATTCTGGTGGAAGCAGAGGTCACTCACGACCTTGCGGAACTGCTGAAGCCGTATCGCGTTGAAGCCTGACCTCCCTGATTTTCGAGAGGTACCTGCCGCGCTAGTAGCCTGCCCTTGCAAGAAGAGGGGCGCGGTGACCGCGCCCCCGCAGCCGTTCGTTTCACTCGTGGTCGGGCTGTTCGCCGCTGTGGTGGGGGGTAATCATCTCCACCACAGGCTTGCCATCACGCTCTACCCATACGCCACACGGACCGCCTCCTTCACTGATACCCAGTTCTACGACTGTGCCATCCATGCGTAGCACGGGGTGGTAGAAGCGTGCGATTTTTTCGGCATCGCCTACGGCATAGTGCCCGATGAGCGCACGACGGAACCGATCCTGGGTGCGGTTGGGGTTGCTGCCGTGTATCAACGAGCCGTTGAAGAAAAGCACATCACCCGGTTCCATGATCACGGGCACGATGGGCATATCTTTGGGCACGGGCACAGTGATGTCGGTAAAGCTCTGAGTGGTATCAGCGGGGATGGTACACAGGATGGGCAGGTCTTGCGTGCCCGGAACCACCATCAGGCAGCCGTTTTGCTCATCGCAATAGTCCAGCGCCATCCATGCAGCGATACAGGTACCCGGTTGTACGCGCAGATAGAAGTTATCTTGATGCAGTGCCTGCCCGCGCGCGCCCGGAGGCTTGAAGTATAGCATGGTCTGCACCGCGTAGGGTTCTTTGCCCAGCAGGACGGTCATGCACGCATTCAGACGCGGGTCAATCATCCATTTGAGGCTCACCTCGTCCCAGCGGTGCATGTGTATCATACGGGGATAGCGTTTGAGCGGGTCGTTGCTGCTGGGGTCTACCCCCTGAAAGTCGCCCGGGTAGGAGCCCGATTCGCGCAGGCGCATGTAATGGTCGATGTAGAACTCAGCCTCTTGCCGGCTGAAGAGACCGCGCGCCACCGTATAGCCGTCGCGATGGTACTGTTCCACTTGCTCCTTGGTAAGCATGACTGCACCCCCTCGTTATGGTTAGTGTATGAAAATACTACCCTAAGCGAGGGGATGCAGTAAAGTGTGCAGTGAAGGGCGAGTGCACTACAGCAAGCAGCTCCACCCTGTACAGGGTAGAGCCTACGGGGAAAGCTTCGCCCTTACTTCACTGCCGTATCGCCGCGCTCGCCAGTACGGATGCGCACCGCGTCGGCAACGGGTATCAGGAAGATTTTCCCATCGCCGATTTCACCAGTTCGGGCGGCTTCCTGTATCACATCCACCACCTGTTCCGCAAGCGCATCGGGCACCACCACCTCGATTTTCACCTTTTGCAACAGGTTGATGGTGTACTCCGCGCCGCGATAGGTTTGCGTGTAGCCCTTTTGCCTGCCCGAGCCGTGCACTTCGGTGACAGTGATGCCTGCGATACCGATTTCGTTCAGTGCGGCTTTCACCTCGTCCAGCTTCTGTGGGCGGATGATGGCTTCTATCTTGATCATTGTCCAGCCTCCTTGTTACATGCCGGAGCGTATCCCTCCTGAGCAAACAGCCCGAGTGCCAGCGTGCCCAGTACGCCGCAAACGCCGTGTACCGATACCGCGCCTACCGGGTCGTCCACCTTCGCGCGGTCTAGTAGCAACACGGAGATAACCACCACGATACCTCCCAGCACGCCGATAATCGCAGACCTCGTATCGTTCGCATGGTTGCCCCTCCTTAAAACCTGTAAACCTGCGAGTACATCACGGTCACCTGTTGCTTCTTGGTGGCTGCTCCGGCGTCGTTCAGGAAGAAGGGCTGGTTGGAGCTGTCGAAGCGTACCTCAAAGCGACCGATAGATGAGCCGAGAGGGTACTCGTAGGTGATGGTGAATTCGCTGAGCTTTTGCACTACGCCCGTGCGGAATCCGTCCTTGTCGTCGAGGTAAGAGTGGCGCAGAGCGAGCGCACGCCCTCTGGGCAGGCTGCGCCGGTAGTACACCGCGTACCCCAGCCACTTCGCACTCGCCGATTTGTCTTCCCCGTAGTCGAAGTTTAGCCCGACCTTATCCGCTCCCAGCGTATAGAACAGCACGGTGTCCCACACGGTGCGCGCGCCGCTGGCGGGAGCAATCGCCTCGTCGCCGGTAATCACATTCTGGACAAAGCTGAGCCGCTCGTTGGTGTAGTTGACCGCCAGGTGGAAGCTCTTTTTGCTGTTGTTGTCCTCCGTGACGTCCCATCCGTTGACCAGCATCGCCTGCAATCCCCAGCCTGAACCCAGGCCGGTAGATGCGCGAATGCCTGCATGGTAGAAGGGGATGGCGTACACGAAAGGCAACGAGCGTGAGTAGTTATCGTTCGCGCTGGATTCGATGACCTCCGCCCCCAGCGCGGTCACGAACTTGCCCACGTCCACCGTCCAGTTGCCTGCGCTGGTGGTGATGAAGGCTTGCTGCAACAGTTTGAACCTGTCCTCGCCGGGGTTGTAGTGCACCAGGTCGGCGGTCTTACCGGTGGTAAGGGTCAGGGTGAACCCAACGGGTTCGGGTTTGCTTTTGAGCGTGACCTCCAGCAGGCTGAGGCTCAGCGAGCCGGAGCGCTGGTCAAAGGCGCGCACCACGTTCTGGTTGGTGCCGTTGGCGCTGGACGGCGGGTTGTTGAAGTTGTAGCCTGCATACACGTCCAGCAGACCGTTGACCTCCACCTCGGGGGCGCCCTGTGTATGCACTGCAGCGGCGACCCACAATGCGCACGTCGCGCATAGAACCAAACGTCGCATACATGTACCTCCTTTTTGTTTTTCGGGAAGTCTCGTGGAGTGGCTGAAAGCCTCTCCGGTCGCGGCGTTGCGTGCAGAAGTGGGGTCGCTGCAGTGCGTGGCTAACGCCTTTGCGTAGCCGAATCAAAAAACGGCGGACACACGCTTGCGACGCCTCTGTCTGCCGTTTCTCAGGGGGACAACCTCGTCACATCCTTGACGCTATCACTATACCACAGAGGGTAATTTTTTGTCAAGCTATACGGCGCATGAAGCACATACCTCTTCAGGAATCTCACGGAAGGCATGACTGAGCCATTGCAGCAACAGGGGGCGTTGGCTTGCCATAATTGCCTCTACCTCTTCGTGAGACAGGCGTGAGGGGCTGATGCCGGCCGCCCAGTTGGTAACGGTGGCCACCGTGGCATAGCACATGCGCAGCTCGCGGGCGAACACTACCTCCGGCACACCCGTCATGCCAACCACATCTGCCCCCCAGTGGGCAAACATGCGGATTTCGGCAGGCGTCTCGTAGCGCGGCCCGTCTGCGCACAGATAGGTTCCCCCGAAGTGTACCGGCACATTCAGCGACTCGGCGGTGCGCTCCAGAACGTGCCTGAGTTCGGGACAGTAGGCGTGCGTGAAGTCCGTGTGCACTACCTCGCCCGGGCGGTCGAAGATGGTGAGCGGTCGCTCGCGCGTGAAATCGATGAAGTCGCTGATGAGCACGAAGTCGCCCGGTTTCATTGCCCGATTTAGCGAGCCAACTGCCGCCGTCGCAATGATGCGCGTGACGCCACATTGCTGTAACGCCAGCATGTTCGCACGATAGTTGATGCGATGTGGGGGCAGCGTGTGTCCTTCGCCGTGTCGCGGGAGGAAAATCAGGGGAATGTCGTCCAGATGTCCTTCCAGCACCGTCGCCTCGCCGTAGCGGTTACACAACACTCGTTTGCGTTCCACTGTGAAGCCTGGCAACTCGCTCATACCGGTACCGCCGATTAGCGCGAGCATGGCAATCACCTTCCTTGCCTCTGGTAAAGTACTATTCGCGATATGCCATGCCCTTTCCTGTTTGTCGAGAAGGGCAGACCGCTAACAGCCCCTCACCTTTTGGTCGCGACGGAGCGCAACCCTCCATTACAGGCGCGTGGAGGGCGCGGCTCCGTCCGATAACAATCAGGTTTGACGCGCTACCAGACAACAGAAACTACTATCCCGACCTTCGCCGGCGCAGCAGCAAGCCCGCAACCCCCAAACCCAAAATACTGAGGGTAGCAGGCTCGGGAACCACCGCCAGGTTATCCAGATAGAACGTGTACGGACCCACCACACTGCTGTTCGCGGGCGTGATGGCAAGACACTCCAGCACGAACTTGCCGGTAGTGGTTTCCAGGACACCGTTGCCCGTGAAACCGACGACAGGTTCGTTGGGAATATCGAAGATGACCTGCACCCACTGGTCTTTGGTGGTTATCAGTTTGCCTGCGGGTGCATTGCCCGACTTGGTGGGTGCGCCGACAAACTCAATCGCCCCTGACGTACCCCCGTTCTCGCCGATATTGCCTGTGGGATTGGTTTCGCGCACGCCCAGCGTTAAACGAAAATCCGGGGTGCTGGCAGGTACATATACCCACAGGCTCAGCGGCAGGGTCGCCGAGATAATCGGATTGGGCAGATTAGCAGCGTTGAAGGTGGTTAGCCTCACCCAGGGGTTAGTCTGGTTGGCTTTGAACTGGAATGACACCTTCAATGACTGCGTGCCAGAGAGAGCCTGTTCATTGTTGATCTCGGACCGGTCCGGGGAAGTCTCCAAAAAGCTACCGGTGGAGCCCGAAAAGGTTGGGGTACGGAACATCACCTGTCCGTTGGCGCCGATCGCATAGCCTTCGAAGTCGGTTAGCAACTGTGCGAAGGTCGGTACGGCGCACAGCGCGAGCGCTGTCGCGAAGAAAAGATACCATCGTCGCATGGTGTGAGAATCTCCTTTCACGAACCGAATTCTGAACTAATATAGCACACCCAACCAGGTCTGTCAAGCAACGAAAAAGAATCCCGTATTATTAACAGGTAACGAATGGGGCAGAACGATGTGTTTGACTTCCAGCACAAAATGGGGTAGAATAAAGCGGTTCGAGCCGGTAGCTCAGCAGGCAGAGCATCGCCCTTTTAAGGCGAGGGTCGTGGGTTCGAATCCCACCCGGCTCACCAGAGCCCTCACCAGGGTTTCCCCATTTGCCGATATAGCGTAGTGGTATGAGAAGAGGAATCATCGCTAGATACCGTCCTTTTTTACCTGTCAGCGACCGCACCCCTGTGGTGACTCTGCTGGAGGGAGAAACGCCGCTGATACCCGCACCGCGTCTTGCGCAAGCCATCGCCCCGCAGCTGCAGATTTACCTGAAGTACGAGGGCGCAAACCCCACCGGCTCCTTTAAGGACCGGGGCATGACGATGGCTATCTCCAAGGCGGCGGAAGAGGGCGTGCAGGCGGTGATATGCGCCTCCACGGGGAACACCTCTGCCTCCGCTGCCGCCTACTCTGCCCGCGCGGGAATGCGCTGTTACGTGCTGCTGCCTTCCGGGAAGGTGGCG
This sequence comes from Armatimonadota bacterium, assembly GCA_049969495.1. Classification (GTDB taxonomy): domain Bacteria; phylum Armatimonadota; class HRBIN16; order HRBIN16; family HRBIN16; genus HRBIN16. The sequence continues at coordinate 42,921 of JBMFOT010000001.1, read as the reverse complement.
CTGGGCAAACTCACTCAGGCGCTGATGCATGGCGCGAAGGTCATCGCCATCGACGGCAACTTCGATGCCGCCTTAGAGATGGTGCAACGGGTCGCCGCCGAATATCCGATTACCATCGTCAACTCTATCAACCCCTATCGCGGGGAGGGTCAGAAAACAGCCGCCTTCGAGATTTGCGACGAGCTGGGTGACGCCCCTCACTACCACGCGATACCAGTCGGCAATGCGCGCAACATCGTCGCTTACTGGCAGGGCTATAAGGAGTACTACCTGCACGGCAAAACCACCCGCCTGCCGAAGATGCTGGGCTTTCAGGCGGCGGGGTCTGCTCCGCTCGTAGAAGGGCGTGTGATCGAACACCCGGAAACCATTGCCACCGCCATCCGTATCGGCAACCCGGCCAGCTGGAAAGAAGCCATCGCCGCGCGCGACGAGTCGGGTGGGCTGATTGAAAAGGTCACCGACGAGGAGATTTTAGAAGCGTACCGCATGGTGGCTGCGCTGGAAGGGGTGTTTGCGGAGCCTGCCTCTGCTGCACCCATTGCCGGACTGCGCAAGCTGGCGGCGCAGGGGTACTTCCGTGAACCCGCTGTGGTGACGGTTACTCTCACCGGACATGGGTTAAAAGACCCCGATACCGCATTAGAGGCATCGCGTGTCGCGCCGGTGCATGTGCCGCCGCAGATGGACGCGGTGTGTCGTGCTCTGGAGTTGTGAGCGGTGTAGCAGGAGAACGCCTTGCCCGTGCTGAATTCTCCGTGCAGTATGTACTTCCAGCGGACGCATCAACCCTCTTTGCGGCGAGACTGGGGCTTGTTCGGTGCCCTTACCTTCTGCTTCGCCTTCGGCTTCGCGGTATACAACGGCATCTTCCAGAACTTCATCCGCGAGGTACTGCACGTTTCCCCATCGCAGCTGGGCGTGCTCGAATCGTTGCGTGAGACACCGGGCTTGCTTACCGCGCCTATTGCGGGCACGCTAGTGGCATTCACCGAGCCGCGGCTGGCAGGGCTGGCGTTGCTGGTGTGCGCGCTGGGTATCGGTGTGATGGGTATGGCAGGGGATTACTGGACGCTGGTCGCGTTCAACGTATTCTGGTCTGTGGGATTTCACCTGTGGTCATCGGTATCCCCATCCATCACTCTCGCGCTAGCAGGTGGGCGCGAGGGAGGCAGGCATTTAGGGCGGATGAGTGCGATCGGTTCGGTAGCAGTGCTGGTGGCATTGGGCTCGGCAAGGCTATTCAAAGCGTATCTCTCTTACAAGGCGCTGTTCTTCATCGCAGGCGCAATGATTGCTGCCGCTGCGCTTCTGGCATTCTTGATTTCCCCTCACGCCGCCAGCGGTCAACGCCAGCCTATTATCCTGCGGCGGGAATACAGCCTGTACTATGTGCTGAGCTTTCTGGAAGGCTGTCGCCGCCAGATATTCAGCACCTTTGCCTCGTACGTGCTGATACTGGTCTATCAGACGCCGGTACAAACCATGCTTTCGCTGGCTTTTCTGAACGCTGCGCTGGGAACGGTCGCTGCGCCGACGGTCGGGCGGCTGGTGGACCGCTACGGGGAACGGCGGATGCTCACACTATACTACATCCTGATTGCCTGCATCTTCGCCGGGTACGCTACTTTTCGGGATGTGCGCTGGCTATATGCTCTGTTCGTCACCGACAGCGTGCTTTTTGCCTTCAGCATGGGGATTACCGTGTTTTTGAACCGCATCGTGCGTCAGGGGGACCTGACGCCCAGCCTGGCGATGGGTACCACCATGAACCACGTGGCAGCGGTCGTCATGCCCGTGCTGGGAGGTGTGCTGTGGAAGATGCTGGGCGACTATCGTATCCCGTTCTGGATAGGCTTTGGGGTGGTGTTCTTCTCGCTGATTGCGGTGCAGCGCATCCCCGCGCCGCGCGGGTCACTTCTTACGGCTGAGCAAGTGCATGATGGCATTGGCTAGTTTGTAGGGGTCGTGGCGTACCACATCGCTCTGACTGATAAAGTCGCCGGCGATGGTGCGATAGCCCATAGCGCGAATGCGGTCGATATCGGGTTCCACGAACTCCGCCCCCGACTGCCGGTATCGTTCCAGCAGTTCCGGTGAGGGGCGCGTGGTGTTTACCAGCACATAGTCGAACAGGCGGGGTGGGCAGTGCGCCTCGATAGCGCGCACATGGTCGCTGGCGGTGAAACCGTCGGTTTCGCCGGGCTGGGTCATGACGTTGCACACATATACGCGCAGGGCGTGGCTGTGGCGGATGGCGTTGGCAATGCCCTCTACCAGCAGGTTGGGGATGATGCTGGTGAACACACTGCCCGGGCCCAACACGATAACATCCGCCTCGCGAATGGCTTGTAGTGCCTCGTCTAACGGGCGGACGTTAGGTGGGTTCAGCATCATCTGCCGGATTTTGAGGGGTGAGCTGGCGATGGCGGTCTCGCCCTCGATGTAGGAGCCATCTTCCATCCTGGCTTTCAGGCGCACGTGGTCCAGCGTAGAGGGCAACACGCGCCCCCGTATCGCCAGAACTTTGCTGGTTTCGCGGATGGCACGCTCGAAGTCGCCCGTGATGTTGGTCATGGCAACGATGAGCAGGTTTCCGAAGCTATGTCCGCCCAGCCCCTCGCTGCCGCGAAAGCGATACTGGAACAGCTCGGTCATAATAGGCTCTGCATCGGCAAGGGCGACCAGACAGTTGCGGATGTCTCCCGGCGGCAACACGCCAAACTGCTCGGTGAGCCTGCCCGAACTGCCCCCGTCGTCGGTTACGGTGACGATGGCAGTGACATTGCTGGAGTACTGTTTGAGACCACGCAGTAACGTAGATAGTCCCGTGCCCCCACCAACCGCTACCAGTTGCGGACCGAGCTGCAGGTTGCGTCGGTTGTAGATGATGTGTGCGAGGCGCCTGCCCGCCACGGGGTCTATCGCGCAGGCGATGGTGCGCACCAGCCCGCGCACCCCTATCGCGCTCATGCACAACCCCAGCAGAGCCACGCCTGCCCCCGTGAGAGCCAGCACAAGGCGTCCGTGGGAGCCTAAATGGAAACGCTGTGAGGCTTCCTGTACATGACGATGGAGCCACGCAAGCCATTCGGGCGATTGCACATCGATGAGGATGAGCAGTCCCGCGAACATGATGACCGTGCCCAGCATCGCCAGCAGAAGCCAGCGTTTAACCAGCATCCCGGGCATCAGCCAGCGGGCGCTTGGCAATCGAAGGATATGCTGCAGGCTCCATCCGTCGCGCATAGGTGTTTACTCCGCTTCTGGCACCGGCTGCGGCTGGCGTCGCACATCCCGATGCTGTACGTTGACACGGTAACCTTTCTCCCTCAGGAACTGTACCACCTGCTCGGCAATGACCACCGAGCGATGTCGTCCCCCTGTGCAGCCGATGGCGATAGTGAGGTACGCCTTGCCCTCGCGGATATACTGGGGCAACGTGAACTCAATCAGTTCCTGCAGTTTGCGGATGAAATCGCCGGCCAGCGGGTCGGCAAGCACATAGTCGCGTATCGGCGCGTCGCGCCCGTCCAGCGGGCGCAGGTATGAAATGTAGTGTGGGTTCGCCAGAAAACGCACATCGAACACCAGGTCCGCCTCCGGCGGAATACCGTACTTGAAACCGAACGAGACCACATTGACCGCAATGCCTGCCGTACGCTCCATGATGGCGTATTCGGTTTCGATGATGGTACGGATTTCGTGCGGCAACAACAGAGAGGTATCCACTACCCTGTCCGCGTTGGCGCGTACCTCCTCGAGCAGGGCACGCTCCGCACGGATGCTCTGCAAAATGGTAGGGTGCTCTCGGAATAAGGGATGTTTGCGGCGCGTCTCTTTGAACCGTTGCACCAGCATCTCGTCACTGCAGTCCAGGAAGAGTATCTGGATGGGCACGCCCTGCTCGGCAACTCGGCGCACGTTGGGCAGGGTCTCCGCAAACATCTCGCCGCAGCGGGTATCGATAACCAGCGCGACGTGCTGCATCTGCTGGGGATGTTCTTTGCTCAGCTCCACCAGCATCGGCAGCAGGCGAGGCGGCAGGTTGTCCACGCAAAAATAGCCCAGGTCCTCAAAGATGTGGGAGACCAGCGTCTTCCCCGCCCCCGACATGCCGGTAATCAATACCCATCGCTTGCTTTTCATGAGGTTCTCCCGTATGACAGGTACTGGTGGTCTGTCAAGCGCGAATCCTCGCTCCGCTCAGAATGACAGGCAGGTATTATTCCACACACCTACCGGTGCTTCTCCGGTGCAACGGTGTGACTGAGTACGCTGCTGAAGATGCTCATCACGATGGAGCCGAATAGCGCGGCAACGGGGCCGCGCACTTCAAAATCCGCCAACATCTGGCCAGCCAGCCAGAACAGGAAGGCGTTAATCACCAGACTGAACAACCCGAAGGTCAAACAGTTCAACGGCAGGGTAAGCACGACCACGATGGGACGGATGAATGCGTTAATCAGACCGATTACCAGCGCGGCAATCATCGCCCCCCAGAAGCCGCTGACATACAGCCCCAAGCCCAGCAGTTTACCAAGCCACACGGTCAGCAACAACGCGACGGCGTTTGCGACCCAGCGTAATATCAGCCCGACCACGTTTGCTCCTCCTTGTGCAGTTCGGTGTAAATGGTCTGTGCCAGAGCACGGGAGATAGACGGCACAGCCGCAATATCTTCGACACTTGCCTCTTTCAAACGTTTCACCGAGCCAAAGTGCTTGAGCAACACCTGCTTGCGTTTGGGACCGACACCCGGAATCTCGTCCAGTACTGACGAGGTGCTGCGTTTAATGCGCACCCTCCGGTGGTACTCTACCGCAAAGCGGTGCGCTTCATCCCGTACCGCCTGCAACAGGTGCAGCGCGGGCGAATCTTTGGGCAGGATCAACGGCTCCGATCGCCCCGGCAGGTATATCTCTTCGAAACGCTTCGCCAGCCCGATAGCGGGAACCTGCAAACCCGCCTCGCGCATCGCCTCCAGCGCGGCGTTCAGCTGCCCCTTCCCACCGTCAATCAGCATCAGGTGGGGCAGTTCGGCGAATTTGGGGTTGCCTTTTTGCGCTTCTTGCAAGCGCCGGGTGACCACCTCTTTCATCATGGCGAAGTCGTTCGGGGTCTCGGGGAGATACTTGATGCTGAAACGGCGATAGTCGCTTTTGGACGGCTTGCCCTCTTTGAGCACCACCATCACCCCCACCGGCGCGTAGCCCTGGATGTTGGAGATATCGTATGCCTCGATGCGCCGGGGCGGGCTTTCCAACCCCAGAGCCTCCTGTAGCGCGAGCAACACCGCCTCTTGCTGTGCCTTCTTTTGCAACCACTGTTGGCGAGCCTGCTCCAGCGCAAGCTCGGCGTTGGTCACCGCCATCTCCAGCAGCTTCTTTTTATTTCCTCGCTGTGGCGCGTGCAGTTCTACCCTTCTGCCCTTTTTCTGACGCAGCCACTGTTCGATGATGTGCGCTTCCTCGATGGAGGTAGGCAGCAGGATTTCGCCCGGTACGTCCTGCGCCTGGTCGTAATATTGCTTGAGAAACTCCTGCAGGGCGGCGCGCTGGTCCTCGCCGCCGGCTCCGTCCAGGAAAAAGTGCTGTTGACCGATCAGCTTACCCCCTCGAATGAAGAACATCTGCACCAGCGCACGCTGTTCGTCCGCCGCGTATGCCAGCACATCCTGGTCCACCATGTCCGTCGAGACCACTTTCTGCTGCAGCATCACCTGCTCCACCGCGCGTATCTGGTCGCGCAGGGCAGCGGCGCGTTCGAACTCCAGCCTTTCCGCCGCCTCCTCCATCTGCTTGTACAGACCTTTGAGCAGCTTCTCGTGCTTGCCGCTCAGGAACATCTCCACCTCACGCACCGTTTCGCGGTAACGCTCCTTATCGGCGAGACCGGCGCAGGGAGCAGGGCACTTGCCCATGTGATAGTACAGACATGGCTTACGTACCGGCTCGCCGGTGAATGCCTCGCCGCACGTTACCAGCGGGAAGAGGCGGTTCAGCAGGTGAATGGTTTGATACACCGGTCGGCTGCCGGAGTAGGGGCCAAAGTAGCGGTTGCCATCGTTCTTGGCGCGGCGCGCCAGCATCAAGCGGGGGAACGGTTCGGACGTGGTCAGGCACAGGAAGGGATACTGCTTGTCGTCGCGCAGGCGGATGTTGTACGGTGGGCGATGTCGCTTAATCAGGTTGCACTCCAGCACCAGCGCTTCTAGTTCGGTATCGGTGACAATCCATTCTACATCGGCGATTTTCTCCACGAGGCGACGGGTCTTGATGGAGCTTTCCGCGCTTTTATGGAAGTATGAACGCACCCGTGAACGCAGAGAGACCGCTTTGCCCACGTAGAGCACCGCTCCCTGCGCGTCCTTGAAGATGTACACCCCCGGCAGGGTGGGGATTGCTTGCAGCTTTTCGGTCAGCGTGTCATTCACGCTATCATTTTAGCACAACTGAGGCTCACAGAAGATGCTCCAGCCCGACCACCAGGCCCTGCACCTGCCGTGCTTTGCGAACGGCGAGCATGACGCCGGGCATGAACGATTGTCGGTCCATCGAGTCGTGCCGGATGGTGAGTATCTCGCCCTGCCCGCCGAAAATCACCATCTGGTGCGCCACCAGACCGGGCAGGCGGACGCTGTGCACCGGCACGTTGGCGACGCTGGCGCCGCGTGCTCCCTCAAACTTCTGTTCCTGCATAACCTGGCGCGGGCGTTCTGTGCGTGCCGCAGCTATCATCTCGGCGGTGCGGATAGCGGTTCCCGACGGAGCATCACTCTTGCCGTCGTGATGCAGTTCGATAATCTCCGCGTTGGGGAAGTAGCGGGCGGCTTCCTTCGCAAAACGCATCATCAGCACCGCGCCGATGGCGAAGTTCGGCACAATGATACACGCAGTGCCGGTGCGCTCCACCGCCTCGCGGACGTCGGAAAGCGTCTGCGCGGAAAATCCGCTGGTTCCCACGACCGGTATCACGCCATGCTCCAGGGCGGTATAGATGTGGCTCACCGCCGCGCCCAGTGTGGTGAAGTCTACCAGCACGTGAGGTTGTGTTTGTGTTAGTGCATCGGCGAGGTGGTCGGTCACGGCGATGCCGATGGGATGTTCCACCGCGACGGTGCCGATGTCCTCGCCCACGTGCTGTTTATCGATCGCGCTCACCAGAGCCATGTCGGGCTGTTTCAGCACCGTCTGCACCACCAGCTTGCCCATGCGCCCGCACGCGCCCGCGACGGCGACTCGAATGATGTCTTCTGTATTAAACGTAATCATCGTCTGTGGTTCCTCCCTTCAGAAAGCCCCCGATAGCTGCCAGAGCCATCTTGCCGTTACCGAACAGATCTCGCGCGACCGCCACCACTTTTTCGGCGTCTACTGCTTCCACCTGCTCGATAATCTCGTCGACGGTAATCACGCGCCCATAAAAGAGCAAACTTCTGGCGTTGGCGGACATGCGCCCGTTCACGCTTTCGGTGCTCATCAGCAGGCTTCCTCGCAGCTGGTGTTTGGCACGCTGCACCTCCTCTTCGGTCAGGTCGCCTTCGCACACTTTGTGCAGCTGTTCGCGCGTGACCTCTATCACCTGCCTGTAGTTTTCGGGACTGCAATTCGCATGTACGGTGAAGTATCCTCCTTCGCGGTATGCCATCGCCGTTGTGCCGATATGGTATACCAGCCCGCGCTTCTCGCGCACCTCCTGAAAGAGGCGGCTGCTCATGTTGCCTCCCAGCAGGGTATCCAGCACCACCAGCATATACTTGCGCTCGTCGTAGAGGTTGTACCCTGCTGTGCCCAGGCAGAAATGCACCTGCTGAGTGGGGTGTCGCAGCAGCCGTTTGCGTGCAGTGGCGCGAGCGGGGCGCAGTTTCGTGTTGGGCCGGGTAGCGGGCATGTTCCCGAAGTACTGTTCCACCAGCGGTAGCAGCTGCTCGGTATCCACCTGTCCTGCTACCGACACCACCGTGTTCGGAGCCACGTACCGCTCGTCCATCACCGAGCGGATGTGCGACCGGTCCAGCGCGAGGATAGTCGGTGCTGTGCCGATAACCGGATGTGCCAGCGGATGGCGCGACCATAACGTTTGCGCGAAAAGGTCGTACACGTACTCCTCGGGGTAGTCTATTAGCTCGCGCAGCTCTTCCAGCACCACGCGCTTCTCGCGCTCGATGTCTTCCGGGTGCAGGCGGGGCGACAGCAGCATATCCGAGAGCACGTCCAGCGCAACCGACAGGTCTTCAGGCAACACGCGCGCATAGAAGGCGGTGTACTCTTTGTCGGTTTCGGCGTTCATATAACCTCCGCGCCCCTCGATCTCGCGTACGATGTCCAAAGCATCCCGACGGAGTGTGCCTTTGAACAGGATGTGTTCGATGAAGTGTGAGACGCCGTATTCGGAGGAGCGCTCGTCGCGCGAGCCGGTACCGATATACACCCCCACCGCTACCGAACGTGCAGAAGGCATCGGTTCGCAGACGACGCGAAGACCGTTAGGCAGTGTAAAGGTTTCTATGGGCATATGGCAAACTAATCCCTCACCCCTTTCCCCTCTCCCGCAGTAGGGGCGAATGGTGATTCGCCCCTTCAGCGTTTCGGGCGGAATCGTGCTCGGGGCGTATCGTCGTCGCCGCGGTAACGACGCACGTCCCCACCTCGTGCGTAGCCGGGCTGTTCGTGTCCGCCACCTGTACGTGCACCGGGGGTCTGGGCTGCGCTTGCTGCCTGACCGCCGAAGACGTTGTGCAAGCCGCGTGCGCTCAGGTTGATTCTGCCGAGGTTGTCTATCTCTACCACCTTCACCAGAATCTCGTCGCCCACTTTCACCAGTTCGTCGGCGCGGCGCACACGCTGCTCGGACAGCTGCGACAGCGGCACCAGCCCTTCCTTACCGGGCAGGATTTCTACAAACACCCCCAGCGACGAGGTTCGCGTGACCTTTCCGAGGAAGGTTTCGCCGACCACCACGTCGCGCGTCAAATCCTCGATCATCTTGCGGGCGCGTTCACCGCTCTCCTCGTCATCGGCGGCGATGTACACACGTCCGTCCTGTTCGATCTGGATGCGCGTGCCGGTGTCGGCGAGGATTTTCTTGATAATGCGTCCGCCGGGACCGATGACATCACCGATTTTATCGGGGTGAATCTCCATCACGATGATGCGCGGTGCGTAGGGGCTGATGTGGTCGCGCGGCTTGTCGATGGTTTCGAGCATCTTCTCCAGAATGTACAGCCTGCCCTGTCGCGCCTGCTCCAGCGCGCGTTCGAACACCGGACGCGGAATGCCCGAAATCTTGGTATCCAGCTGCAGGGCGGTGATGCCCTTTGCGGTGCCGGCGACCTTAAAGTCCATATCGCCGGAGAAGTCTTCCATTCCCTGTATGTCGCTGAGCACAACCCACTCTTCGCCCTGCGTCATCAATCCCATCGCTACTCCCGCAACGGGGGCTTTGATTTGCACGCCCGCATCCATCAGCGCCAGCGTGGAGCCACAGACGCTCGCCATCGAAGTAGAGCCGTTGGACTCCAGCACCTCCGAGGTGAGCAGGATAGCGTAGGGGAACTCCTCTTCGGGCGGAATCATGGGGCGCAGGGCGCGCTCTGCTAGCGCACCGTGACCGATTTCACGCCTGCCGGGGCCGCGTAGCGGGCGCGTCTCGCCGACGCTGTAGGGCGGGAAGTTGTAGAAGTGCATGTAGCGCTTGAACCCGTCCTCTTCCAGCGTGTCGATAATCTGCGCCTCCTCCATCGGGCCCAGCGTGACGCTGGTCAACACCTGCGTCTGCCCGCGCGTGAACAGGGCGGAGCCGTGTACCCTTGGCAGCAGCCCGACCATGCAGCTGATGGGACGAATTTCGTCGTACTTTCGCCCGTCGGGACGCACTTTGTACTCGAGGATGAGCCGGCGCACCTGCTCCTTTACCACCTTGTCGGCGGCTTCGCGCAGGTCGGTCTCCTGCTCCGGGTACTCCGGTAGCAGCGCCTGCACGATCTCCTCCTTAAGCAGTTCAATGGCTTCCTCTCGCGCCGACTTATCGGGTTGCTGGATGGCTTGCAATACCTGCTCGGCGAACTGTTCGCGCACGCGGGTGAGAATATCCTCCGGCACGGCGTAGAAGGGTATATCTGCCTTGACCGTGCCTACCTTCGCCGCGAGCTCCTCCTGAACGGCGCAAATGGGCTTGATGTGCTCGTGGGCAAGGTCCAGCGCTTCGAGGATTTCCGCCTCGCTGATTTCGTTCGCGCCAGCCTCGACCATCACGATGTAGTCCTTGGTGCCCGCGACCACCAGGTCCAGGTCGCCGTTCTCCACCTGCTCAAACGAGGGGTTGACGACGAACTCCCCGTTCACCTTGCCGATGCGCACCGCGCCGACGGGACCGTTAAACGGGATGTTCGAAACGGTCAATGCGGCAGACGCACCGATGATAGAGAGTACGTCGGGCAAGTGTTCATTGTCCACCGACAGGGGCATTGCGATGACCTGCACCTCGTTGCGCATCCCGCTGGGGAACAGCGGACGCAAAGGGCGGTCGATGAGACGGGCGGTCAGCACCGCTTTGTCGCTGGGGCGTCCACCCCGCTTGATGAACCCGCCCGGTATCTTGCCGACAGAGTATTTGCGCTCTTCATAGTCCACCACCAACGGGAAGAAATCGATATCGGTGCGCGCTTCCCGGCTCATGGTGGCGGTGCAGAGTACGATGGTGTCGCCCGAACGCACAAGAACGGCACCGTTTGCTTGCTTGGCGACACGGCCGGTCTCAATCTGGATGAGTTGACCGGCGACTTCCACTTCGACGGTGTGTATCATGGGTAGATGGAACTCCTCTTGGTTGAATCTTCACATTCTGGCTACACAGGTAACCGCTACTGCTTGCTGCGGATGCCCAGTGAGCTGACCAGCGCGCGGTAGCGCTGAATATCCTGACGAGCCAGATAGTCGAGCATTCTTTTGCGCTCACCAACCAGCATCATCAGCCCGCGCCGCGTGTGATAGTCATGCTTATGCTGGCGCAGATGCTCGGTAAGCAGGTTGATGCGCGCGGTCAACAGAGCCACCTGCACTTCAGGCGAACCGGTATCGCCCTCGAAGCGCCGGTATTTCTGGATAATCTCGGCTTTCTGCTCTTTGGTCAGCGGCATTCTCCGTGCTTTTCCCCCTTTCTGAGGTTGGGATTGTGGTGTGTCGCCTCGCTTTCACCGTCTCCGTGCCGTTCTACGGTTGTCCCCGGGGGGACAACGGCACAACGGCAGAAGGCGATGCATGGCGTGCACACCATGATAGTTTAGCACATACGCGGGCAGAAGTCAATCGGCATGGGGGGCCCCGTCCGAATGGCATAGAGGGTCACGCCCTGCCATGACCCTCCGGTGCGTAATCGCCGTTCACCCCGCTACTTACCACCGCTTCTGGGCTTCGCCGGTTGAGCGGGCGCGCTCGGTTTAGAGGGTTCCTCCTTTTTCTTAGCGCGTTCCGCTGCCAGCTCCGCCGCTCGCCGGCTTGCCTGCTCCACCAGGGGTTTTACCTGTTGTCCGGGAATGACGAACACCCCGCCCGCGCCGGAGCTGCCACCGCCCGAAAGCAGGCGCATAAACAGCGTAAAGCCCATTGTGTCGCCGCCCTCGTCTTTCACCTCCGGGGCGATGGTGGTCAACACGCCGACGAGCTCGCCGTTCAGGGTGAATACCGGCAAACCCAGCTGGGAAATATCGCCCAGAAGCATCCACGCCCGGCGCGGTTTGGTGATCTCGCCGCAAATCTGCCCCAGTGCGAAATAGGGCGCGTAGTCATACCCCTTGGTCAGGCGCGAGACTGCAATGACCTGTTGCCCCAGCTTCGCCTCCACCGTGCTGCCAAGGTCCACCGGCGTGAGTTGCCTGTCACCCAGCCCTTCCACCTTCACGAAAGCAAGGTCGAGCTTGGTATCGGTGGCGGCGAGGAAGGCGTCATACTCCTTGTCCTCGTTGCCGAAGGTGACCTTGATGGAGGTGGGGGTCATCTTGTAGTCCATGCCTGTGGGCATTGTCTCTCCGGCAAGCATCTCCATCATCCGTTTCGGGGAGAAAGGCGAGTTCGAAAGCATAATCAGTCCGTCAGGCGTCACCACCACGCCCTGCAGGCTCATTTTGGACTCTTCATCCATGCTCTCGCCGCCCATTTTCATGGTGGTCTTTATTACCACCTTCACGTTGGCGATGGAGGGAGCTACCTTTTCTACCACCGCCTGCACGCCCGCCGTTTCGTTCTGTGCAGTTGCGGTGCAGAGTACCATCAGGTTGATGAAAACAGCCCAGAGCCATTTGCTCATGTTTGCGTCCTCCTTTTTTCTATCATTCCTGGAAGGGCGGTTCCTGTGTCCGAACGGCTCGGCAGGAGCCTCGCCCTCCAGATAGTTTATTATGGCAGAAGCTTCGCCCAATCGGGTTCGATGAATACGAAGTGGGTGCGTCCGCCGCGCCGCAGGAAGATACGTGTGACCTTCGGGCGTTCTTTCACCACGCGCGCCATCACTTGTTCGAAGGTGTGGGTGTCCACAACGGGCGTGCCGTTGACGCTCAGTATCAGGTCGTCTGCACGTAGACCCGCCAGGTTTGCCCAGCCGCCCATTGTACATTCTACCACCAGCACGCCGTTTTGGTCACGCTCCCAGCGGTTTTCCATGCGGTCGAGCGGGGTGATGTCGCGCACCACGAACTCGAACTCCTTCTGGCGCACCCGTCTGGCGGTCTCGCCGGAGGCGGGAGTTTCTTCCAGCGTAACCGACACCTTCTGCGTTTTTCCCTCGCGCAGGATGGTCAGCTCCACCTGTTCCCCTACAGACATGTCCTCGATAATCCGACGCAGTTCGTCTGCATCCTGCGGGCGCGAGGCTTCCAGCTCGGTATCGTTCACCGCGAGGATGATATCGCCGATGCGCAGTCCTGCCTTGCCCGCCTCGGTCCAGGGATACACTTCGGTGATGCGGAAACCACGCGCCTCTTCTACACCGACCGCTTTTGCCACCTCAGAGGTAACAACTTGCGTCTTGACCCCCAGCCAGGGTCTTGCCAGCTCGCCGCCCATGGTATCCGGGGGTGGTGCAGTCAACTTCGCGACAGTGATCAGGTGCTCTTCGCCCCGCCGGAAGTGCACAATCGCTTCTCCACCGTTTTTCACCGCCGCTGTAATCGCTTTGCGCAGGGCGGTCAGGTTGGGGGTGGCAACGCCGTTGACGGAGGTGATGATGTCTTTCCGTTTCAAGTTCGGACGTGCGCTGTCGAACGGATAGCCCGGGCGCACACCTGTTACCAGCACGCCCTGCTGGGTGGACAGTTTGCGCGCTACCATCATGGCGCGCGTGATGTTTTGCGCGGTAATGCCCGCCTCGCGGAACTCCTCTTCCTCACCCCGGGAACGCTCCCACTGTGCGGTGACAGCGGTCACGGTACGCTCTTTACCACCGCGTAGCAGACGAAGGGTGACTTTCTTTCCCACCGGTAGAGAAGCAATCTTCTGGTGGAAGAGGGGTATCTCCTCGAAAAAGCGGGCGTTTGTGGCTGCACCATCGAGAGACAGGATAATGTCGCCGGGCTGGATGCCCGCTTTCTGCGCAGGCGAGCCGGGGAATACGGAGGAGACCAGCACGCCCGTTTTGCGTCCCAGCTTCTCTACCGGTAGAACCGTCATCCCCAGCCATCCACGCTGGATACGTCCTGTCTTCAGTACCTGCTGTAATACCTGCCTGGCGAGGTTAGACGGGATAGCAAAACCCATGCCGCTGCCCCCCAGCTCGTTAATGCCCACCACCTCGCCGTTGAGGCTCACCAGCGGTCCGCCGGAGTTGCCCGGCAGTATCAGCGCGTCGTGCTGAATCCAGCGGGTGAGTAAGCCGGTGCTTTCGCCCTCATCCAGCTCCAGCTCTTCAATCTCGGTCTGCGTGAAGTCGGTAAAGACGCGCCGCGTGTTGGAGACGATGCCCAGCGTTGCCGAGGAGGAGAGCATCAGCGGATTGCCCATTGCCAGCACGTATTCGCCCACTTTCAACGCATCCGAGTTGCCGAGGCTGGCGTAGGGGAAACGGCGTTTGGGGTTGGCGCGTAGTTTCAGGATGCTCAAGTCGGTCAGCGGGTCGTGCGCGACGACGGTGGCTTCCAGCGTTTCGCCGGTGGTCAGGGAGCAGGTAATACGAGTGGAATTACCCGCCACGTGGTAGTTGGTGAGCACGTGTCCCTGCGGTGTGACGATGACGCCGCTTCCCCCGGAGGGCGATCGCTGGGCGCGTCCCTCGCTGAAATAGCGTGTGACCGCCAGAATGTTGACCACCGCCGGGTACACCTTATCGCGGGCGCGCTCGATATCGCGCCGCAGGGCATCGGGGTATGCTCGCTGGGCTGAGGCGACAGGTTGTAGGCAAATAAAGCAGGTAGCCAGTATGAGCATTGTCGCTGCGCGGCAGGTGCTTACAGGCATTGATACCCTCCCTACTTCCAGAACTTTTTCGCGGATTATCTATTCCCCCTCACTCTGCCTGTTTCCTGTGCTTGCGAAGGAATTCGCTCGGTACAGAGCTAAGCGAGAGAAAGAGTGACAACGCAGGAGGTAGAGATGAACTTCGAACTATTGAAACGGCTTTGCGAAACGCCAGGTATCCCCGGCAAGGAAGACCCCGTCCGCGAGGTGGTCAAAGAGGCGCTGGCTCCGCTAGTGGATAGCATCGAGGTAGACGTAATGGGCAACGTGGTGGGCATCAAACGGGGCAACGGCGCGCGCAAGGTGATGCTGGCAGCGCACATGGACGAAATCGGCTTCATGGTGCGATATATCGACGATAAAGGCTTCGTGCGTCTGCAGCCGCTGGGAGGGTTCGACGCCCGGCAGCTGTTTGCGCAGCGCGTGCTGGTGCATACCCGCAAGGGTGAGGTGTTGCGTGGCGTGCTGGCATACTCCACCAAACCCGCGCACATGCTCACGCCCGAGGAGATGAACAAGGCGCCGCAGATAGAGAGCTTCTTTGTCGACCTGGGCATGACCGCCGAGCAGGTGAAGGGAAAGGTCTCTGTGGGCGATATGGTTACCATGGATCGCACCACCGAATCGAGCGGAGACACCTTCTTCGGCAAGGCGATGGATGACCGCGTGGGCGTCTTTGTGATGATAGAAGCCCTGCGCCTGCTGAAGGACAAGCGTACGGAGGTGGACATCTACGCGGTGGCTACTGCGCAGGAGGAGGTGGGTTTGCGCGGTGCGACCACCGCCGCTTACGCGATAGAACCTGATATCGGCATCGCGTTGGATGTGACGCTGGCGAACGACTACCCTGGTCCCTCCGACACCGAGACGGTCACGAAGCTGGGGCAGGGGGTTGCCATCAAGATCATGGACGGCAGCCTGATATGCCATCCGAAGCTGGTAGAACACTTCCGTGAGATTGCCGAGCGCGAGCAAATCCCGTACCAGATGGAGATTCTGCCTCGGGGCGGCACCGACGCAGGCGCGTTGCAACGAAGCCGCGCGGGTACAGCCAGTATCACTATCAGTGTACCTACTCGCTATGTGCACACGGTGAACGAGATGGTGCACCGTAAGGACGTGGAAGCGGCAGCCACGCTGGTAGCGCGCTATCTGGAGGAGGCGCACAGCCGGGACTATCGGTACTGAGAGAGGGCGCGAGGGTTCCTTGCGCCCTCCGGAGGCGGCGCTTTAGCTTGTGCTGCTGTGTGTCGTGTCTCCAGCTGCTGCTTTCGCCAGCCTGTCCGCACGCTGGTTGTGTAAACGGGAGATATGTTGCACGCGCGCGATTTTGAAAAGCCTCAACAGTGCTCTGGCGCGGTGGTAAAGGGGTTGCAGGTGGGGAGAGTGCACGCCATACAGCCCGTTGATCTGGCGTGCCAGCAGCTCGCTATCCGTGTACACCTCTATGGTGTCGGCTCCGAGCGCACGCGCCTCTTCCAGCGCCCGAATCAGCGCACGGTACTCGGCGACGTTGTTGGTGGTCTCTCCAATGGATTCGCTAATCTCTTTCAGCGGTTCACCGGCGTCGTTGCACAAAACCACACCGATGCCCGCCTTGCCCGGGTTGCCGCGCGATGCGCCATCGATGTACGCTTTCATAGCCCCAGATCGTCTGCGATGGTAGACATAGCGTGGATGACATTTTGCACGTGCTCGTCGAAAGGCACGCCAATCTCCTCTGCGCCCTTCAGCAACTCCTCGCGGCTGACCGCGCGCGCAAAGGCTTTATCCTTCATCTTCTTGCGTACTGCTGCCACGTCCACCTCTGCCAGCTTCTTATTCGGGCGCACCAGCGCGACCGCCGTCACGAAGCCCGTTAACTCGTCGCAGGCGAAAAGGGTGTGCTCCATGCGCGTCTGGCGGGGAATGCCCGTGTGGTCGGCGTGCGCACCAACGGCACGAACCACTTCCTCAGGGTAACCCTTCTGCCGCAGTATCTCCATGCCCACAAAGGGATGCTCCTCCAGCGAAGGGTGTTGGTCGTAGTCGATATCGTGCAGTAACCCCGTGATGCCCCACAGATCCTCATCCTCTCCCCAGAGCCGGGCGTAGTAACGCATGCACGCCTCCACCGCCAGCGCGTGACGACGCAGGTTTTCAGATTGGGTGTACTCGCAGAGTAGAGCCCATGCTTGTTCGCGATTCACAACGCCCCTCCTTCCGCTGAACGAACTGCGCACGTGCACAGTTTACTCTATCCTGACCTCCCCCCACTGCGCCCAGTCCCAGCCGTAGTTGCCCAGCGAATCGGTGACCAAGTACAGCAGCACCGTTTGCCCTGTCCACGGCGAGGGAGACCTCGAACGGTATCCATCCCTCTCCTGGGTTTACGGTTCGGTTCCACACTTGCTTGCCGTTTACCTCCACGCTAAAACGCACGCCGTTGGACCTGCTCTCTGCCCCGTCACGGATGCCGGCGAAACCGCGCAGCGATGCGCCCTGCTGGGGCAGCCGCAGGAGGAAGGCGAGGAAGGTTTTGCCGTTGGGTGGGGGATGGGCAGAGAAGCCCTGCTTGCTGACCCCGTTGCATACTCCGGTGTCCACGCTGCCGCGCAGGTAATCTACCGGCTCCTGCGTCGTTCCATCCAGCTCGATATTGGTGTAAAATCTCACCTCCGTCAAGTCTGCTGGCAGAGCCAGCGGTGCGGCATCTGCATAAAGCAGGACGAGCGTCGACGGCGCAGAAGGCAGTGAGAAACGATAGCGGTTGGATGCGACAGCCTGCCACTCTACACGCCTACCGTCAATGTAAGCCCAACGGAACGGCTGGGGCGAGTAGACCTCCACCGGCGCGTCTTGTGTCTGTTTTACTACTACTCGCGGATGGCTCCAGTATCCCCAGTCGAAATCGGGGGAAGCGTTCGGCCCGGGACGTACCTCCAGGCGGAGGCGAACCCGCTGCCCGCGAAACCGGCTCAGGTCCAGGCTGATTTGCTCCGGCATCTTGCCCGGTACGTACCGGGTTGCCGAGACAGTAGTGCTTTGCCCAAAGGCAGTGACGGTGAAGGTCACTCCATCGCTTTTCTCGGCTGCTTCGGGCGAAGTGAAGCCCAGTCCGCTGCGGAACTCGCAGGGGCGGTCCGCAGGGAGGGTAAGTGTGAACTCCAGCCATACCCTGCCTCCTGCCATGGTTCGCCAGGGTGGATGCATGAAGATGCCGTCGCCGTAGGGACGCGCGACCGCACCGGTTGGAGCGTGCTCTACCAGATAATCCGGCTCTGGTGTGCCCGTGCGATTTGCTTCGGCAACGGCATGCACCACGTTGCCCCGCTGTTTGCGCAGTTCGGCAACTACCATCTCGCACGGTTCAAAGGCAAAGCGCGCCCATTCCCCTTCCTGCACTCCTGCTGCAGACACGGTTACTGTTTCGGGAAGGGCGTGCAGGTGCACCCTGTCCATGCTGGGAGGCTCTGGTTGCCACGGGTAGATACTTGCCGGATTCAGCCCCATGATCTCCCTGCCGTTATAAGCGAGCCAGCCGGGTATCGAGCCACTCACCTGCGCCCGCGTGACGCCTTCGATGCGCCTGAAAAGGGTGACCCAGGAGTTGTCCTCCTGTGTCTCCAGGCAAACCCCGCTCTTCTCCTGCCGATAACGGGCGAGGTGTCCACTCGCTGTACGGTAGAGAAAGAGGGTGTCCGCTTCCCACAGGCTGGGGGCGAACTCGGGAAGGGGGCGATGTGCCTGGAACCACCGCGCTTCGTTCCACAGCATCTGTATTGTTGCGTCCGGTTGGGATACCTGCTGCCGCGTGAGCCACGCGAAGGTAGGAATCACCCCCATTCGGTCGTAGGCGGTGCGCCACGCCGCATAGTGCTGCCACATCTGCGGGTTGGTCATACCCAGATAGCCGTAAATCCTCGTGTGGGGGGTAAGCAGAGCGGAGCTAACCGGATGCGCCATGCGTACGCGGCTCATCTCCCATCTGGCGTCGGCGTGGTCAATACCCCATACATGCCTCTGCGCAAAGCTCTCGTAGCGGAAGGAGATTTCGTTCAACCCCTCACCGGAGAGGGCAACGTCGGGCAGCGCCTCGCGCAGCTCGCGGTGCAGAGCAATGTTGCCCTGCATACTGTTCATGCCGTCGATCAGTCCGTTGGCATCGTTGTAGATGCACAGGGTCTGGTCCAGGTGCAATGCGTCGGGCTTCAGTTGGCGATACAGTTCTACCATCCTTTGCACGAACAGCCTGCGCCATGCTTTCGCGGCAGGGTTGATGTAG
Source organism: Armatimonadota bacterium (assembly GCA_049969495.1). GTDB lineage: Bacteria > Armatimonadota > HRBIN16 > HRBIN16 > HRBIN16 > HRBIN16. The sequence goes on along the minus strand of JBMFOT010000001.1, from coordinate 24,210 downwards.
GCGAACTTGATGGGCGGGTGGGCGCGTTGCCAGTCCCAGTACATCGGCTGCCCACTGAAGGGGTCGCGGAAGTGGTACCGCTTCAGCTGCTCGTAATCGGGGTTTTCCGGGGTGCAGCCGAAGTAGTTCACGTGGAGCATAATGCGGAAGCCTAGCCGGCGAGCCTGCGCCATCTGTTCAGCGAACCCCTCGCGCGGGGTGTAGTCGGGGTAGTTACGGTCGTAGCCGTGCTTGCGCCAGTCCGGCACATAGAGGAGCGTCTGGCGCGGGTTCAACCGCTTCGCCAGAGCCTGCATCTTGTCCATATCGTCCAGATTGTCGATAACGACCGTCTGAATATCCTGCACCCACGCCGGTTGCTTTTTGCGCAGAGATGCCAGTCCGAAAGCGTTTTCCGCCCATCGGCGGTACATCGCCACGCCGTTCAGCCAGTTGCCTCGGTAGGGGCGGATGCGCCATCGCACCGACTCCGCCTGCTGCACCTTTTCGAAGGGGGCGGTGCACCACGTCTCAAAGCCTATCCAGAACTGCCCGTTGCGGTGCTGCACGAAAAGGCGTTTGAACCGCTGAGCGTTGTCTTCGGCGTGGATGAGCAATCCACCGCGCTTACCCTGTATCAGCACGAACTGTGCTTCCCAGGTCATCGGGTAGTCGAACTGCATCGGCTGGTAATCGCTCTCTCTGCTGAAGCGCAAACCGCTGTAGCCGGGCACCAGCAGCTCCAGCTCATCAGGTATCACTATGCCCCACTGCAAGCCCAGCAGCCCCGGCGTGACACAGGATGCGTGTTGTGTGACCAACGCCTCCCCGTTTGGCAGGGCACGCAGGCGTGTGCGTAGGACGTGGGTGCCGGGTGGCTCGCGCCATCGAAGGGTGGTGGCGACCTCCTGGGCAGTTGCTGCCTGCTCCACCCGGGCGCGGTCGTTCCAGAGGTCTCCGCTCTGCCGATGACGGATGCCCGTCAGGGGTGGTAAGTTCTTTACTGCGAAAGTCTCCCCGATCAGGCGGTTGACAAAGCGGGTGATGACGCCGTTTTGCACCTCTACCTGCATCCGCGGGGTGCGCAGGGTGGCAGGCGCGGCACAGACGAAGCCAGGCAGCGTTATCAGCAGGAGTATTTTGACGCAAACGATGCGCATCGTGAAACCTCTTTTTAGGATATTCACCGCAAAGGACGCAGGGCACGCAGAGAGATTATCAACGTTCCCAGCTTGCTCGGAGGTTTGTTTCGGTATACACGGTTATCTTCCTGCCTAAGCTTTCGCGCAGACCCCGATACAAGGAGCTGCGATGCCTAGACGCGAAATAGGGTTCTTAGATGTTACGGAAAGGGGTACGAAGCGATGAACTGGCAGGCGAAATGGATATGGTATCCAGGCGAAGAGGCGCCGCGAAACTTCTTCTGGGCAGTGCGAAAGAGTTTTGCCCTTCCTTCGCGCTTCGAGAGGGTGACCTTGCGCATTACCGCCGATTCCCGCTATTCCCTGTGGGTAAACGGCAGATACGTCGGCCACGGTCCGGTGCGTGCGTTCCCGCATCGCTGGCGGTACGACACTTACGACATCACTCCCTATGTCTGCTCAGGCGAGAACGTGGTGGCGGTGCTGGTACACCACTTCGGGCATTCCACCTTCCAGTATGTGCAGGCGCGCGGTGGCTTGCTGGCGCAGGTGGAGTGCGACGGGCAGGTGGTAGCTGCTAGCGACCACACGTGGAAAGGCATCGAGCACCCCGCGTACGAGCGTCGGATGCCACGCATGTCGTGCCAGCAGGCATGGGCGGAGATGTACGACGCCCGCAAGGAGCCGATGCACTGGACGCTGGCTGGCTTCGACGATAGCGGCTGGCAAAATGCGGTGGTAGTGGGCGAGGTGGGGTGTGCGCCGTGGAAGGAGTTACTTCCGCGTGATATTCCCTTCCTCACGCAGGAACCTGTACAGCCGGTGCGCGTGATGCGCATTCAGGCAGTGCGCCCGCCGAAACAGGTGTGGACGTTTGACCTCAAGCCCAACTTTCTGCCGGGCGACCTCACCGCCAATCCGCGCGGATTCGTGGGGCTGGTGGCGACGGTGTTGCGTTGCTCTCAACCGATGCAGGTGCGCTTGCGCTCGGTGTTCAACGGCTTCCGCGCGGTGCGCGTCGACGGCACGGAGTACACGCCTCAGCAGGCGGCGGAGGGTATCTCCCTGTCGGCAGGCGAACACCTGTTAGTGGCGGACGTGTCGGCGTCCTTCTACCACGAGTGGTTCTTCGGCTTTGTCCTCGACTATGAGCAGGGGGATCTGCAACTGCGTTCACCCTTGGGGAATCACAGCGACTACCCGTTTGTGAGCATCGGACCATTCCCCTCGCAAGAGGATGCGCGCTTCGGGGCGGCGTGGCAAGCAAACGCCCCGGAGCAAATCGCTAGCCATCCCGCCGTGCAGTCCATCCGCTGGGAACACACCGCCGCCGCCAATGTGTTCGCGGAGACGGTTTTGGCTGTGCCGGTGGATGCGTCTTTGCGTGTGGAGCACCCGTACGACCTCGTCTCGGCGAACCCCAACGATACGGTGATCCATCCCCCCGCGGGCGGCGATGTGGAGCTGCTGATAGACTTCGGCAAGGAGCTGGTGGGTTTCTGCGAGATCGAGCTGTGTGCGCCCGCAGGTACGGTCGTTGACCTGAACGCCTTCGAGTATATGGAAGACGGGCGCATCCAGTGGACGTATGGACTGCACAACACCTTCCGCTATATCGCACGCGAGGGCTGGCAGAGCTGGCGGTCGGTGATGCGGCGCGGTTTCCGGTACGCCACGCTCACCGTGCGTTTCCCGCAGGGGGCGAAGGAGCCGGTACTCCTGCGCGGGTTGCGCTGTTACCTGAACACCTACCCGTATGCCTATCAGGCGCAGTTCCAGTGCAGCGACGCCCTGCTCAACGACATCTGGGAGATTTCGCGCCATACGGTGCGCCTGTGCAGTGAAGACACCTTTGTGGACTGTCCTTCCTATGAGCAGACCTTCTGGGTGGGCGATGCCCGCAACGAGAGCCTGTTTAGCTACACTGCCTTTGGGGACGCTCGTCTGGCAAGACGATGCCTGTTGCTGGCGGGCGAGTCGCTGTGGCGGTCGCCGCTGGTGGAGAGCCAGGTGCCCAGCGGCTGGGAAGACATCCTGACCGCGTGGAGCTTGCTGTGGACCATCGCCTGCGAGGAGCACTATCGCTTCACGGGCGACCGCGCGTTTCTGGAGGAGGTGTACCCCGCCGTGCGCCAGCAGAACCAGAACATCCATGAACGGTTTATCAACGGACAGGGCTTGCTGGAGATAGAGGCATGGAACATGCTGGACTGGGCGCCGATGGATACGCCACGCACGGGCGTGGTGACGCACCAGAACATGTGGCTGGTGGAGGCGTGGCGGCGCAGTGCGAGGATGGCGCGCATTCTGGGCAAAGACGCCGAGGCGGAACTGTACCTGCGCTGGGCAGAGGAGCTGAAACAGGCAATTAACCAACACCTGTGGGACGAGCAGAAACAAGCGTACATTGATTGCATCCATGCCGATGGACGGCGCAGCTCCGTCATCAGCCAGCAGACGCAGACGGTAGCCTATCTATGCGACATTGTGCCGGACGACAAGCGCGCGTTGTTCGAGAGGTACCTTACCGACGTGCCCGAGGGTTGGGTGCGCGTCGGGAGCCCCTTCATGATGGCGTTCACCATCGAGGCGTTAGAGAAAGCGGGCGATATCGGGCAAATCCTGCAGCTGATACGCCGGTGGTGGGGCATGATGGTACACGCGGGAGCCACTTCCTGCTGGGAGACGTTCCCAGGCTACCTGAGCCAGGAGTGGCCCACACGCAGCCACTGCCATGCCTGGAGCGCGGCGCCGGCGTTTGCGCTGCCCTCGTATGTTGTCGGGGTGCGCCCGCTAGAGCCGGGCTTCACGCGCTTCGAGGTGCGTCCGTTCCTGGGCGACCTGGAGTGGGCGAAGGGTATCGTGCCCACGCCTTATGGCGAGATACACGTTGCCCTACACCGCGAAGGAGAGCGGATACGTGCACAGGTCACCGTCCCGCCGGGAACGGTTGCGGTGATCGGTGGTGAGGAGTACGGCGAGGGAAGGCACGAGATCACGGTGTAACCTGTATCTGGAGAGGATGGGGTGTTCGGCTCGGACGGAGCCTCGCCCTCCAGATGAAGTACGTGGAGGAGGTGCCATGTGAAATATCCGACCTGGGCGTGCATCATGATGTCTCTCTCGGCAACGGTATCGGCTGCACCCACCATTGGCGTCCTACAGTGGGGCGGACGGCAAGCGTCTGCGCTACAGAATACCATCCGCCGGGCAGCCCCCGGTGCGCAGGTAGTGCTGGTGCCGGTGGAGCGCTTTACTGGTGGACGCCTGCCGCAGGAAGTGTCGCTGCTGGTGGTGCCGGAGGCGCATCGCCTGCCTGCGCCGATAGCAGAGCGGTTGCAGGAGTGGGTGCGCTTGAGAAAAGGGGTGCTTTTCGTGAGCAATGAGCCACCGCTGGGCATGTGGCTCTACCGTGCCGGCGAGCGGTGGGTGGAACGAGAGGAAGCGTTGCACTCCAACGGCTCATGGCGTGCCCTGTGGCAGGAGCAACTTGCCCCCGAGAACGCCTGGCGACGTAGCACCAACGCCCCGGAGATAGAAACCTCGTGGTCGCTGGTGGATACCCCGCACGGCAAAGGCTATCGCCTAAGTGTGCCGAAACTGACCGGCTGGTGCACCTACGACCTGCGCTTAGAGCAACCCTTCCGCCCGGGCGAGACGCTCATGCGCTTCTGGGCGAGAGGCGATCAACACACCCGTGCCCTCTCCGTCGAATGGCGCGAACGCGACGGCTCACGCTGGGTGGCGACGGTGCCGCTGACCGAGGGGTGGAAACATGTCGCGCTGGAGCCGTCGGACTTCCGCTACTGGCGAGATAACCCCTCGCAGGGACGCGGGGGACCGGATGACCATCTCAAACCGGAGAACGCCGCGGAACTGTCCATCGGTCTGGCGCACAGCTTCGCCTCCTATCCTGCCGATACTCCCTTGGAAGCCACCATCGCCGATGTGCAAGTGGGTAGGCTCTTACAGGCTCTACCCTCCGTGCCTGCGTTCCGACTGGAGGGTATCGCTCCCTGGTACAAATTCTATCAGGACTCGCGTGGGCGCTGGTGCAGCGTGATGCGCCATCGTGGGGTGGGCATCGGCGGGCAGGCTCCGGGCAGGCGTATCGTGCTGCCCTTGGGCGAGCGGGCATGTCTGTTCCTCAGTGCAAAAGGCGACACGGAGGGCAGTATGTGGGCGTGGTTGCCGACCGCCGAGGCAAACGCGCAGAACCTTTCCGCGTTGCTACAGCCGATGCGACGTGGCTGGTATCTGCTGCGAGCGGGCACGGAGCGATTTGGTTTCTGGAGAGAGCAGAGGGTGTCATACGGTGCGGAGGTGGTGAACTGGCGGCGTGAACCCATCACGTTGCGCCTGAACGCTGGGCTCTCTGCGCCGGGCAAGCCCAGAGTCTCCCAGCAGATGTCGGTGCGCCTGCAGCCCGGTGAACGGCAGCGAGTGCTCTTCCCGGAAGCTGACCTGCCCGAGGGGGAGTGGCGTATCCGTATCACCGCGCAGGCGGCAGACGGCACACGCGACGGGCTGGAGCACTCCTTCCACGTTATCGGCAAACCGGCGGCGATGCCTCTCATCCGTGTGCAGGGCGGGCATTTCGTGCAGGGGAACAAACCGTTCTACGCGCACGGCATCAACTTCTGGCCGCTGTGGATAGCGGGGCAGGAGCCGGACGAATACTGGGGACACTGGCTCGGTCCCGAACAGTACGACCCCTACGAGGTGGAACGCGCCCTGCGTATCGCGAAGCAGGTGGGGTTTAACGTACTATCCATCCAGTACACAAACCTTTCTCACGCGCCGCAGCTGGTGGACTTTTTGGAGCGTGCACGCCGTCACGGGATGTACATCAACCTGTTTATCACTGCCGCGCATCCCTTCGGTTTTGACCCGCCGCTGCTGCGCCAGCTGATAGAAGCAGCGCGCATCCCGCAGTGGGACAACATCTTCGCGTACGACATCGCGTGGGAACCGGTGTGGGGTAATCATGCCGAGCGCAGACGGTTTGACCCCGCATGGCGCGAGTGGATTATCGAGCAGTATGGCTCCATCGAGAACGCCGAACGCGACTGGGGCTACGCCTTGCCCCGCGAGGATGGCATGGTAACCAACCCCACCGACGAGCAGATACTGAACGATGGCGAGTGGCGGCGGATGGTAGCCGCTTACCGTCGCTTTCTAGACGACCACGTGAACCGCGCCTATTGGCGGGTGGTGCGCTTTATCCGCAGTTTGGACGACCGCCACCTGATAGGCGTGCGCACAGGATGGGGAGGCAACGGTAGCCCCTGGGCGGACTGGCGGATGCCGTACGACCTGCTGGCAGGTGCGCCGTTTCTGGATTTCGTCTCACCGGAGGGCTATTCGCTCGCCGAGAACTGGCAGAACTTCCGCGCAGGGGGATTCATCACCGCCTACGCCCGCTGGGCAGGCAACGGCAAGCCCGTCTTCTGGGCAGAGTTCGGCGCGACCATCTATCCGAATACGTCCCCCGAGCGTATCGCCTACCAGCGCAATGTGTACGAGTGGATGTACCGCATGATCGAAGAGTCGCGAGCAGACGGCAGCGCGGGATGGTGGTTTCCCGGCGGTTATCGCACCACAGAGGACAGCGACTACGGCATCATCCATCCTGATGGCACTCTGCGTCCCGCCGCGCAGGTGGCGCAACGGTGGGCGAGCCGTCTGGCGCAGCTGCCTGCCAAACCTGATGAGCGCGAGGTGCACGTCATCTCCTTTGACCGTGACCTGCATCCGCGCGGCTTTTCGCAGGTGTGGGCGCGCCATCGCGACGCATATCTGAAAGCGGTGGAATCGGGTAGACGGGTGGAGCTGCGTACCGAGGGCACGGGTACCACCAGTGAGAACGTGCCTCTGGTGGCAGTGGGCAATGTGCCCTGTAACGGCAGCAACCCGCCGAAGTACCTGAACGCGCAGATTCTGCGGGTGGAGGCGGTGAGCGCGGATGGCAAGACAAGTGAAGTAGGGCCTGACCAGACCTTGCCGCCCGATACCGTGCGCTTGCGCGTGACGGTGATGAACACGGGCGAAGCCACGTGGTTGCCCGCAGGCAGACGGCGCATCGAGCTGGCAACCTCCTGGGGTGAGCGCAAAGTGCTGGAGCAGCCTGTGGCACGCTACGCGATAACCGTGGTGGAGGTGCCATGTGTGGTGGCGCAACTCCGTGCGTCCGAGCAACCCGCAACGATGCGCTTGCAGCTGGTGGAGGTAGACGGTAGGGCAATGCCGTTCGGAGAACGACGCCTGTTCCGGCGATAGGCGTTTTCTGGGCACCTCTTGAAATAGTATACAAAATATGGTATAATTCCTGTGCTATGGCGCATGGTCGTGTCCAGGCACAGGTGTGGTTCTCCGGCTGCGGGGCTTCGCCGTGGTGGGTGCCTCGCTGGGGGGGACTGTTTAGCTTCATCGAGGAGGGAGAAACGAAGATGCCGTTCAACTTCAAGCGTTATCTGATTAAGGTGCAGGGTGGGCGCTACTACCTGCCCGTTGCGGCACGGCTGGTGTGGTTCCGCGAAGAGCATCCCGGCTGGCGCATCGAAACGGAGCCTCTGGAGATCGATGAGCAGCGTGGCGTTGCCATCTTCCGCGCGCGCGTCATCGATGAGGACGGCAAAGTGATCGCTACCGGTACCAAAATGGAGACGCGCGAGGGCTTCGCGGATTTTGTCGAGAAAGCGGAGACCGGAGCCATCGGTCGTGCGCTGGCGGTGGCGGGGTTCGGCACGCAGTTTGCGCCGGAGCTGTCGGAGGGCGGTGTGGTGCATCCGGTAGACTCTCCTGTGGCGGCTTTGCGCGAGCGCGAGGAGCCCCCCCGTGAACTGCGCTGTTCCGACTGCGGTACGCCCATCACGGAGGGCGTGTATAAGCTCTCCGAGAACCGCTACGGTCGTCCGCTATGCGCCAACTGCCAGAAGAAGCATACCCCGCTTGCTCAGCCAAGGGGGTAGAACAGCAATGCGGCACGGACAGGGATGTCCGTGCCATGTTGCGCTACTTTGCCTTTGGCTCGGGGGTAATCGCCCAAGGCTGCTTGCCCGGTTTGCGCCCGACCCATTGCCCAAGCCCGTATGCATTATACAGGAAAATTCTCGTCACAGGGGAATGGATCTCCTCCTGTATCATATGGCGGATTTGCTTCAATGTCTGTCCGAGTTTCTCCGTGTCGCCTTGCTTGTCGTATATTTGATACTCAACGGCAAGGCACTCCAAGGGAAAAAGGTACTTGCCACCTCTCTCCCAAGACTGTTTGACATACTGAAGGGCTTTGTGCGCGTCTCGCTCATCCACAGCTCGCCAGAAGAGGACGTAAGGATTGAGAGGGTCACGTTGGGTAGCCTGTCGGATATAGCGGTCTACCACTTGTGCCCCGTTAGTCCTCTGCTGCACAATCTCATAAGGCATGCCTCCCGGTAGGGTTCCTTTCTTGACCACTCTGTTCATTAGTACTTTGACTTCGCTATTCGGTATGCCGGTCTTCAAACTCAGCACCATCAAAACGTAGGGCCAAGCGCTGTTGGGATCCTTCCTAATAACGTTTCTTATCAGCCCTTCTATCTCCTGATAGCTGGGCATGACGGTATTGGGATCTCCAGGTTTACCTCCGTGTTTGAATTTGCGGGGGTCCAAATTAGCAGCCCCGCCGGTTGGGAAGATGGTGAGCTTGGCGTAAGTAACGACAGCAAAAGCATACCCGAACGCGATCCGCACGTTACCAGGATTTTGGCGATACTTTTCGCCATAATCTGCCATTAGATTCCACAGCGGTTCTACCCCTTTCCTTGCTGCATTGACCACGTTCAGGGCGTGGTCGTCGTAGTCAAGGCCTTTCGCCCCCTCCCCATCCTGCAGGGGCTTTGGGAATATCTGTAACAATATCACCAACAGCGCCGGCAAAAGAACACATACGCAGCGAAACATACTGCCACCTCCTTACTCAGGCCAAGATGGGTCGGGTGGGTTCACTGTCATATCTGGAGGCAGCTCATTTTCAGGTCGTGTGGTGACGACCAACACCCAGGGAGACAATCCAGATCTCTCTGGACGGACATCGTCTCGGAAGGCATCTTGATGCAGAAAACCACACTCACCGTAGTGGTCTACCACCCAAAACTCGCGGCGCCCAAACGGATATACAATACAGTAAGCAACATGATGAGGTGGTACGGGGAGGTCTACGGCGACCGACTTTCCTATCTGGTACTGCTCCTCGTCTGTTGTGATGCGTTCGTAGGCAACTCCGAAAGTGATCTCTGCGACTTTGGGTTCTACATCAAATCTCCACTTGGCTTGGGTGGACCACGTGAAGCTGTGCGTCTCCGAAATAGTAAGAGTTACTCTTATCTCACGGTCGGTTGAATTCACTACTGGAAGCGCGATCATTTTTCCATTGCCGAGCCTGCCTGTATAATCGGGATGGTACTTGTAGGATCTCTCTATCGGAAAGTGCACTCGCATCCTCTTCTCGGCAACATCGGTAAAGCCGTCCGTGTCATCTGTTACCCGCACCCTCAGAGAGTAGTCCGACAAGCTCGGCATGTTGTAAGGGATGTATGCTCCGTAGTTCTGCATGACGCGGGCGCTGGTTGGCCAAGCGTCGTTTATGTCCACGTTGTGTGCGCCGATGGCACTCCGTCTTTCGGGAGACTGCGACAACACTGTTGTTGACCTCGTTGCACCGCGTTTGGCTACAGTTTAGAGAGGTCTGCAGCGAATGTCAAGCGGCTAAAGCCGTTCTCCTCCACAAAAAGCCAGCCTGCCAAAGCAGGGGTTGGTTTGCAAGGGCGCGGCTTTAGCCGCTGACGCCGGTTTACCCCAGGTGCTTCTTCAGCCACGCGAACGCGCTGGCTTGCATCTGCAGATCGAACTTGTGCCCTCCCGGGTAGAACTCGCCCACATAGTTATCAGGTGCGCCCGCGCGATGGTAGTGTGAGGAGAGACGCTGATGCGCCGCCCGCATCCCCTCTTGCGTGAACAAACCGTCATCGAGGTCATACTGCACCAGGAGCGGCGAAGGGGCACGGCATGCGGCAAGGTCGGTCCAGTCGCCGTAGCGTGCCCAGCCCCAGGGCAACAACATCCACGTATGCGTCACCACGTTGTGGTCCAGCAGGTGCTCCCACGTGCTCATCATGCCCACGATGACCGCTGCACGGATACGGTCGCAGGTTGCCTGAAGCAGGGCGGAACGGCATCCCCCACCCGATAGCCCCACACATCCTATCACGTCCGCGCGAACGTCGCTTCGGGAGGCGAGGTACTCTACCGCTACCCTGTCCTCGTAGCTGACCACGCCAGCCAGCGTCGTGCCCAGCAGGTGGCAGTACTTCTCCACCAGATGTTCGTGCCCCGCGGCGATGGCGTTGTAGCGCTGGATGATGTCCACGCTGTGCCCCCCCTTTTGCCATTCAGGCAACATCTCGCGAGCGTTCTGGTCTACCTCGGCGAGGGTCTCCAGCGGAAACTTGCGGCTACCCCACAGGAACACATCAGGAACCAGCACCACGAAGCCCTCCTTCGCCAGTGCATTGGCAAAGGCACGACCGCCGTAGTATGCCTCGCGGAAGGATATCAGCATCGGGGGCGTGTCGTCCGGTCCGTCGGCGATTTTCTCCTTGCCGTAGTACTTGAAGCCGCCGTGGTCGTGCAAGGCAACCACGCCCGGCAGCGGTTCCTTCGCTCCTTCGGGTTTCAATACCCACGCGTGCGTGCGGGGACCGTACCCTACCGACCACGATACCTCTTCGCCTTCCAGCCCGTCGCGCTTCCAGCGCCGTTCTACTCTGACCTCGTGCGGGCGCTCGTCCTCGAAATGAAAGCCCAATATCTCCCGGACACGCTGTTGCGTTTTCTTGCCCGGTGGGGCTATCGGATACAGTTTATGCGCCTTCTTCGCGGCATCTGCCCAGTTGCTATATACTCCCAGATGTTGATAGGTGCGTGACATTGCTGCTCTCCTCATAGTCTGTAAGCCTCAATCTTCCGTGCAATCGCCCACAGATTGACACGGATGCAACGGATATACCCGGTTAAGCAATCTGTGCTAATCCGTCTCATCTGTGTTTATCCGTGTCCTATAGGAATCCTTCCCTGAACGAAGGCAGAAGGAGCGCAGGGGTGGCGGGTAGTCGTTGCGAATATACGAAACACACCTATAGCGAGCCGTTTTGACCAGTTCCGCATTTTGGGTTTGTGCAACCTCTTGGGGTATAATGAAGTCATGAGACGCTTCCGTTTCAAACCAGAACCGACAGGAGTGCGCACGGAGCTGGGAGACCTAGAGCGCACGGTGATGGAGACCCTGTGGCAGCACGGGGCGTGCACTGCCTCGCAAGTGCACCAGCTGGTATCCCCACAGCATCAGGTTGCCCTAACTACCATTGCGACCACGCTGGAGCGATTGTGCAAGAAGGGGTTGGTAGAGCGCAGCGGCGAGCGGCGAAGTTACCGTTACCGCGCCGTGCTCAGTCGAGAGCAGTTGGAGCAACGTATCGTTGGTGAAGCGCTGGCGCGGCTCGCCGAGAGGTTTCCCGAGGCGCTGGCGATGTACTTCCACCGTGCCCCCGAGCACGTTTCGCCCGATGAGCTGCGGCGGTGGGCAGAGGAGATTCGTCGACTGGAGGAAGGGGGCTAGCCCACGTGCAGAACTGGGAGCATCTGCTCGCCCGCTGGGTGATGGTGATGCTGGTGTTCGTCGTTGCCGGTGCGATGACCGCTCCGCTGAGCGCATTGCTGTGGCGATGGCGTCGCCATTTGAGCCTTGCGCAGTTAAAAGGTGCGCTGGCTGTGGTGGTGTTCAAGCCAATGTGGGTTGCTCTTTTCACGGCACTCGTGGCAGCAATGCCTCCCTGTGCGCACCACACTGTGTGTTACTTCGGTTGGCTGCAGCTCCATATGGGTAGTACGGGTATCTTGCTGATGCGGATACTCCTGCTGGCGATATCGACGCTTCTGGGGATATGGATAGTGAGGCTGGGTGCTCACACCGCGACTGTGCGGGGCATGCTTCGTCGGCTGCATCGCATTTCTCGTCCGCCATCGGACAAACTGCAGCAGGTACTAAGACAGGTTGTGCCCGATGGGGCGCATCACCGCTTTCGCGAGGCACCCATTCCCGCTGGTGCCAGTGGCGTCTACGCCGGCACATGTTTTCTCTCGCAAGAAAGCGTACATGCTCTGAGCCCGGTGCAGTTGCGCGCTGTGGTAGCGCATGAGTGGCAGCATCTGCGCGCTCGCGATGGGTGGTTTGCGCTGGCGATGGGGTTACTGGTGCTTGGCTCAGGATGGGGAGCATGGAGCGCGGCGTTTCGTCGCTGGAGCCAGGCAGCCGAACTGTTGGCGGATGAGCGCGCAACACAACTTGGCGTGCCTCGTACAGAGCTGGCGAAGACGTTGCTACACCAGCAGGCAGGTGCGCAAGGGATTTCGCTGGGATTCGGGACGAACAGCGGTTTGCTGGAAGAGCGGCTACAGTCGCTTCTCGTGCCCCCTGTGCCTGCGTTGGGATTGGCGTGGGGCACATGGACGTTGCTGGCGGGCATCTGTCTGATGGTGTTGTATACACTGTGGTTGGCAGGGGGAGATTCTACCTGTACGATACACTGTGTTCTTTTCTAAGGAGGAAGACGATGTACATCCGTTTGAACGCCCCAGATATCGTTTGCCAGAGCTGCGCCAACGCCATCACCAACGCGCTGGGTAAACTGGAGGGCGTGCAGCAGGTGAGCGTGGATATTGCCAGCAAAATGGTGGAGGTGCAGTTTGAGGAAATCAGAGTTACTGTGGATACCATCCTGCAACGGCTGGATGCCGCAGGTTTTCCGGCAACGGTAGGTTCATAAAGACCTCAAGGCGCAAGAAGCCAAACAACGGTGCGTGGGCGTACTGTCTACCGATACACTTCCAGCTCGGCAATGCTCATCTGCGTCCCTGGTTGGTTGGGACCGTCTGGCTTCATCGCCTGCACACGCACATAGCGTGCCTGTGTAGGAGGCAGTTGGTGTTCCCGCACTCCGCCTTTGCCATCTGTCACGTGTGCAACCTCGCGCCACTGTTTGCCGTCTTCCGAAAGCCACAGCCGATACTCGGTAGCGTAGCCCGGTCCAAAGCGGATAACTATGCGCCTCACAGGGTAAGTTTTCAGCAGGTCTACCTGGTAGCTCCACGCCCATTCGTTGCCTGCCTGTGCGTAAGTGTAAGGGTTGCCATCCACACCGTGCGAGGCGAAGGCTTCCCAGCCGCTCATGGGCAGGTTACGTTGTCCGTCCGCGCTCAGTAGCCATGCAGGTTTGCCCAGCGCCAGGTTCGCGCTGCGTTGGGGCAGCTGCGGCAGCGATGTAAAAGCAGGGAAGGGTGGTTTCAACGGCTTCGCCAGTTCCACCTTCAGCACAGTCACCGCCGGGTCCGGCTCCACCTGACGCGCATCTATCCTTACCTGCGGCCCCTGCTGCGTGAAGGGCAGTTCTCTGTTGCGGTTCATCCATACCACGCGGCGGACAGGCTCACGTAGGGGAGACAGGGTGATTTGCCCATCCGATGGCATGCCGGTTTTGCCCCGTGGTGATTCCAGAATATGGAGGTACAGCGCGCTCCCATCTGCTTTCACGAGACTGTAGCCCCACGCTGCCGGAGAGAGCGGCGCGGGATACACCTGAGTGTAGCTCTCGGCTAACGAGAGACCACTCTGCGGGTTTGCCCATGCCGCCATCTGACGATGACAACCGAGCACGATGGAGTCGGACAGCGTCCGAATGGGCGTAGCGATCGTTGGGCTATGGTCGATGTTCGCCACGTACCCCTCGCCAATCAGCGAAATCATCACTTTGACGTAGTCTTCCCATCGGGGATGCACATCGCGCGAGTATTCGAACGCCGGGTCGGCAACCAGACGCCAGCTTTCCACCACCGATCGCTTGAACCAGCAGAGGGGAATGGGCCAGGTTCGCCAGTGGTTCTGCCCCCATGCGCCCCACCCCTCCATGCAGACCACATCCCAATCCCCGTTAAAGAGGGTCGGTATACCGTTCAGGATGATCAGCGTATCGGGGTTGTGGGCGCGAATGGCGCTGTACAGCGCGTCCAGAGCAAAGCCCTTCCAGCCTGCCCAGTCGAACCAGAGGGCAGCGGGGTGATAGCGCCGCATCACCTCGTCGACGACCAGAATCGCACCGTTCTCGCCGCCGTGGTTGTCGCCGTCGAAGTTGCCGATGTACACACCGAAGCGGATGCCCTCCGCCTCCAGTGCCTGTTTGTAGGGCATCAGCACGTCACCCAGCGGGTTATCGGGGTGGTAGCGGGACTGCCAGCGATAGCGATGGTCGCCGTTGTTGTAACCGATGCAGATGCCCAGCGCGTAGCCCTGCTGCTTCATGAGGCGGGCGAGCTCACGATGCTCTCCGGCGGGCATGTTCTCGGGACCGTGTATCAGCGCGTCACACCGTGCCTCCTCCAGCCAGCGGTTCGGGCGTTCTTTCACCTTTAGCGTGAAGGTTTTGGTGGCAGTAGAACCTCGAGCATCTCGCACCTCTACCGCCAGCGGATAGTCGCCGATACGGGCATTGGCAGCGACCGTGCCCACCAGTCGCCCGTCTGGCAACAGCGTGAGCCCTGCAGGTAGCCGCCCCCGGCGCAGAGCCCACTGATAGGGTGGGGTTCCTCCCTGCGCCAGCAGGCGGAACGGCGAGGCTTTCACCGCCAGATGCGGGGCAAGCATCAGGATGCCTTGTACGTCGCTGGAGGTCGCTGGAGAAAAGGCGTCGCCGTGCACGTAAGGCCAATCGCGATAAGCCACAGGTAAAGCCTCCGCACCGATGTCCGACATCTCCTGCGTGCAGATTGCCAGTTCACCGGCATCACCGTTCACCGAGGGGATAACATCCAGCATCGGTGCGTCCCGGGTGTCGGTCAGGCTGGCGTAGAAACCAAACCGTCCTTCCTCGGTGTTGGCGATTTTCAACAGTAGGCGGTTCCATCCCTGACGCAGAGTGATCGCCACCCTGACTGCGTCCCGCCGCCAATTACCCGGCGGTATCTCCGTGACCAGTTCTCCATTGAGCCACACCTTCGCTAGGTGATCGACTCCGAGATGCAGGTGCGCGGGGCGTGCCGTTGGGCTGAACAGGTAGATGTGCGCGTACACAAGTCGTGCGGCGACGCTTTCCCCCCGCTTGACGGCAAAGTAGCTGAACAGGTCGTTGTAGTCGTCGTAGTTGCGACTGAAAGTGCGGTCGTCGAAATAGCGCCACTCTTTGCCAGCGCTTCTCATTCCGAGAACGGGCTGAATCTGGCTTTCGCCAATCCAGTCACGGGCAAAGCCTTCGTTGTTCGTGTTGTCGAACGTGCCAAGCACCAGCCAGGTGTTCAACCCACTTGCCGGTGGTGCAGGGCTTATCGGCGAAGACATGGCTATCGCCCCTCCGTATGCAAGTAGAATCATGTTCAGAATGAGGTATCGCATCACTTTTGCTCGGCGGGCACCAGATACACCCTATCCACCCACAGCGCCTTCACATTGGCTTCAGCTTCGCTCACGTGTACTGGTCCGGCGATGTCTGCCGCAGGCGGAGCAACCCAGATGTACATCTCCGGGTGCATCTCCACCGTGCCAATGAGGTAGGAGCGGTAACTCTTCTCGTCCGTATCGGCGATTTTGCCGCGTATCTCGCCTGCGGATTTCCAATTTTTGGTGTCCCATACACCTGCCCAGAAGGCGTCTTTTTGCGGGTCTACCCCCGCCTTCTTCTCCACACGCAACACCACGTACACCTTCCACTTGCCCTTCTGGGCACGTTCCGGTAGAGAGGAGACGGGTACATGATATGCCCACTCATGGTGGTTGCCGGGCATTTTTACTGCCAAGCCGTCCGACGCCAGTGGGTCGCCTGCGTATACCCCCCAGTTACCCTCGTTGGTAATGTGAGCCACCGTTTCCTGAACATCCACGCAGGCACGCGGATCGACGCCCGGAATATCCGCTGGCGGTGGAGCCATGCCGGTCTTGCGCATACTTTCGGGGATGACAGGGTCGGGCTCGTCCACTGCAAACCGCTCCACGAACTTCTGCGGAGTCAAGCCTCCTTCGTTGACGTGTGTCATCGGCGACCAGCCTTTCGGTCCAGCACCGGTAGCCACAGCGAGCCATTCGTCTGCTACCGCCTTGCGCGACAGAGGCAGTGGCCACTGCTTGCCCTTGAGCAGACACTCCCGGCGCAGTCGCATCCAGTTGGTGAGGAAGGCGTAGCGCACGGGCAGATGACCTTGCTTCACGCGCCACAGCAGGTCGGGGTTGCTCTGTACCGCCCGCTCCGCCTGTTGCCAGAGCTTCTCCGCCTCACTCAATACCTCAAAGTTCAAGAACGGCGCGTTGGTGCCGGTGAAGCAGGTCATATAGAAGTCTTTCGCTGCGCTGTGCATCAGCTCCATGTACCTCTTGATATACGGAGCCGCCTTGCCGTAGTATCCCTTCAGGAACTCGTCTATCAGCTTGCGGTCATCCTGGTAGGGGTTCCATAGCAGCTGTGCCAGTACCCACGCCCGCAGCTCCGAAAACTCCGAGCCGTGCGATTGGTACGCTCCCTGCTCGAACAGACCGCGCACGCCGTGCTGGTGGAAGAAGCGCACGTTTGGACCCAGCGAGAAGTAGTTCGGGTGAGGCTGCACATAATGCGCGAAGTTGGTGGTGTAGTCCCACACGTACAGCCGATTGCTCATCTTCGACCAGCCCCGGATGTCGTCGGCGAACGCCTGATTGCTGGGATGCTCCAGTGGCTGCGCGAAGTTGCATTCAATGGAACACAGCCGTACAATCACGTTATGGCGAGGCTTGAGCGTCTTCGTTGGCTTGCGGGTGTACTGGTATGCCAGCGTGTCAAACGCCACATGCGGAAACTCCTTCTCCAAACGCTCGGCGATATAGTTTACCATGTCCAGCACCGAACCCGCATGGCTGCCCTCGCGCTCGTCGATCGCTTTGCAGTTCTCGCACTCACACCAGCCTGCCCAGTCGTTCTGCGAGATGGAGATGATGCTCGCCTCGGGAGACTCTTTGAGCCACTGGCGCACCCGCTCCACCAGAAACTCGCGCAGTTCGGGGTTGGTGCAGCACAACTGAGCGTGCTGGTAAGTGCGCTTGCCCCCAATCAGGCTGTACCATTCGGGGTGCTTCTCGAAATACTGCTCTGGCGGAACCAGCGGGTAGAAGGTGTGCACGAACCCCTTGTAGATGATTTTGCCCCCGTGCTTCTCGGTCAAGCGTGCCGAGTTCCCGTTATAGTAGTTGCGTGCTGCCCAATCACCATCGAAGGCGGGATACCAGAACGGTTCGCGGTACTCGAAGGCGGGCTTCTCCTCGATGGCGAGCGCAGGCAGACGAAGAGTGCTCTTTTTGGGGATGTGGGTCGCCCAGGGCGCCCACCAGCGCACGCCGCATTGCGTGCTGAGGAACCGATAGACGGCGTACAGAGTGCCGCGTGGCCGTCCACCTGCCAGCAGCAGGTAGTTGCCTTTAGTGCGGATGGTGAGTTGCTCGCCATCGAATTCGCCCAGTTTCACATCGGGGAAGACCGCCTCGGCGAGGTGCCCCGGTCCGACGATGATGCCGTTTTGGGGCACTTCGCCCGGATGCACCTCGCGCAGTTCGAAGCGTGCTCCGGTGATTTGCTGCAGGTGGCTAGCGAGTTCTTCGGCGGCGTAGCGTTCGGTTGGAGTGGCTCCATATTGCACGAGGATAGGCAATCGTGCTCTGCTACCGGTTGCTAATGTCAGCTGCGATTGCGCGGTAGTTGCGCAGAGCAATACGAACATAGGGCAGATTCCTAATGCAACCTTCATGGTTTTCCTCCCTTGTGAGCCGGTTTATTAAGCCTCAACGGCGGTATCCTTCTCGGGGAAGGGCAAGCCTCCCGGCGAGCCGGTACAACAGCGTATAGCACACGGATGGACACAGATGCAACGAATGGAATAGTATCCGTGCTAATCCGTCCCACCCGTGTTCATCCGTGTTCTCTTGCAATCGCTAACGGCTCGGCAGGAGCCTCGCTATCCGGGAAAGATACCTGGCAACTAGATACTCACAGCACAGAAAAATTCCTGCACCCGTTGCAATACGGGATTTCGCAAAAGCGAGGAGAAAATCCCTTAACATTCTCTTGACAAATGGGCGAAATGGGGCTACAATCATACTGTAACTCTTAAACGATTAAGAAAGACTGTCGAAAGGGCACTGAAGGAGGTATCAAGGCACGTAGTTGCCTTATACGACGCGCTGTCTATCTCTGTACGGCGCAATATACACCAACCATCACTCTAAAGGAGGGTGCATTGCATGAACCGCAAAGCGTTTACGCTTATCGAGCTGCTGGTGGTGATAGCGATTATCGCCATCCTCGCGGCTATCCTGTTCCCCGTCTTCTCGCAGGCGCGTGAGAAAGCCCGGGGGGCAACCTGTCTCAGCAACCTGAAGCAGATTGGTCTCGGCGTGATGATGTATGTACAGGACTATGACGAGACCTTCCCCATGTCCCAGTATGGTGGCGGTAGCACCGGCGTGCCACAGCAGGCATGGTACAGCGTCATTTACCCTTACATCAAGAACGGTGATCGTTACCGCGATGCTCAGGGAGTAGAGTACAGTTGGGGCATCAGTGGCATTTTTGCTTGCCCGTCCTTCCCCGACCGGAACCAGAGCGGTAAATACGGCTGCCACTATGACGTGTTTGCTGACTACTGGAACTGGCCCGTTGGAGGCACCGACGCGCGCCACCGTGTCACCCCCATCTCCGCGCTAGAGACGCCAGCAGAGAAGGTGATGATCACCGAGAAGGGTGTCAATGATGCCTTCTGGGGCTGGGTATACTTCGGCACCTGGGAGTGGGACTGGGTGGACTGGATTGGCAACCCGCCACAGAGAGACGGTGCTGAGCGTGCCCTGCAGCGTGACTGCGACCTGGTGAACGACGGTGACGGCAACGCCACCTGGGCCGGATGTGGTATGATGCCGCGCTATCGCCACACGGGTACCGCCAATGTGGTGTTCTTCGACGGGCACGCCAAAGCGATGGGACGCGGTCAAATCCTGTGGTACAGAAACATCTACGTACCGGTCGGTTTGCCCGCGCAGTGGCATTCTGAAGGCTGGTATCCATACTAGTGTGGCGCGGTTACCGAGCCAATAATAGGGGCGGGGCAATACCAGCCCCGCCCCTGACCGCAGGAGGAGAGATCCGGGATGGAGAACAACAAGAAGGTGCTCATTGCGGTGGTGTTGATAATCATCGCGGCGCTGATTTTCGCCTTCCAGTATCAGCGCACGAAGGAGCCGCCGCCCAAGAAAGTGACCGCTGAGGACATCAAGGCGGAGATTCAACGCATCCAGAACGACCCGCGCATGCCGCCGCAAGCGAAGGCGATTGCCATCAATCAGCTTCTGCAATATCACCCCGAGGTAGCCAAGGAGCTGCAGCAGCAAGGGAGGTAGGTTCGTAGGTAAACACGGGGCTTGCAACACAAGCCCCGTGCGCTCTGCCCGGCGAGAGGTGAGTTGTTCTCAGAACGGTCCTCTCCACCAGTTCCGCCACCGGCGTTGCGGCGCCATTTTCAACCAGGCGCCCAGCTTGCGTTTTTGCTCTGGGCTCATCCGAAACATTTTAGATCCTTTACCTGCCCGGTATGCCCGCCACACCTGCCAGCGATGCCACCGCCATGCCCAGAACTTGCGCATTTTCTCACGCTGTTCGGGTGTGAGCACCGAGCCGATTTGCTGCCGGGTGCTCTTGCGTAGTTCCAGTAACTGCTTGCGCTTCTGCTCCGGCGTGAGCGTGGTATCGGTACGAATTTTCCGTGCCTGCTCGCGAGCGTTGCTTGCGATGCTCTTTATCTTCGCTTTTTGCTCGTCGGTGAGCTGCAGCCACTTTGCTAAAGCGTTCCAGCGATGCAGGCGACGTGGTGCCAGCGTACCCGGTTTCGCGCCCTTGCTGGCATCCTGTGCCGGTGCCGGCTGAATAGAGCACATCGCCAGAAAGCCTGTGAACATCAGCAGTATCGCTATCCGCTTTTTCATCCTGTCACCTCCCTTGTTCGCGGTGTCCGTGTTCATAGACGTTGCAAAGGTGAAAGGGTTCAACGGAGAGCAAGGCTCGCCGCGCTGTAAACCCTTCCAACCGATGCGGCGGTTTCGCAGGAGCTTCTCCGGTCAAAAGCGAACTCTTTTGCAGGATACTTCGGGAGGCTTCGCGGTGGCAACCCGGTACGTGTGGACAATGCTGGCTACGAGCACTTGCCGCACCGTAGCGGCGTTATCGCGCAAAAATGGGTGAACGACATCCCCCATACGCCGTTTCGCTGGTACAGCGATGTGGTGGAGGTACCCATCCTGAACGAGTACACCTGGCGCGGTGCGTGGCAGCGGGAGGCGGTCACAGGAATGGGACCGGGCATCCTGAGCGTGTGAGGAGGACCCCCAATGTATCGCATTGGCGAAGAGGAAGTGGAAGAGGTAAAGAAAGTACTCCTGAGCGGATACCTGTTTCGCGTAGGCGAGGGAGTAGAGGGACATCTGCACGAGGTAGACCGGTTTGAGCACGAGTGGGCGCAGCTGATCGGCACGGAGTACGCACTGTGCATGAACGGCGGAGGCACCGCCGCGCTGATTTGCGGGCTGGTGGGCATGGGCATCGGACCGGGCGATGAGGTCATCGTGCCCGGCTACACGTGGATGGCGACCGCCACCAGCGTGCTGGCGGTGGGTGCAATACCGGTCATCGCCGAGGTGGACGAAACGCTTGCGCTGGACCCCGAGGATGTACGCCGTAAAATCACGCCCAACACCCGCGCTATCATTCCGGTACACATGGTGGGACGCCCTGCGAACATGCAGGCGTTGCTGGAGATTGCACGGGAGCACGGCGTGATGGTGCTGGAAGACTGCTGCCAGGCGGATGGAGGCAGCTACCGGGGCAAGCGATTGGGCAGCTGGGGCGACGCAGGCGCGTTCAGCTTCAACTACTTCAAGATTATCTCCTGTGGCGAGGGTGGGGCGTTGACCACGAACGACCGCACCGTGTACGAGCGTGCCCTCGTGTTCCACGACGGCGGAGCGGCGTTTCGCCCCTATGCCAAAGAGCTGGGTATTCCTATTTTCGTAGGCATCCAGTTGCGGGCGGATGAGGTCATGGGCGCGATATTGCGCGTGCAGTTACGTCGGCTGGACGGCATCCTGAGCAATCTGCGCCGCATCCGCAAACGGTTCGAACAGGAGCTCAGCGAGACAGGCTTGCGCGTCGCTCCCAGCAACGACCCTGAGGGCGACTGCGGAGTTGTGGTGGCTTTCCAGTTCGATTCAGAGGCGGATGCGCGAGCCTTTGCCCAGCAAGTCGGTGGATGGTTACCTATCGACAGCGGCAAACACGTCTACTCGAACTGGGAGCCCCTGCTGGCGAAGCGCATCATGCACCACCCTGACATGAACCCCTTCAACCACCCGCGCAATCAGGGGCTGCGCACCAAGTACACACCCGATATGTGCCCGCGCACGCTGGACATTCTGAAGCGCACGGTGTTCCTCTCCCTGCATCCCGACTGGAGCGAGGAAGAGGTCTCGCGACGCATCGAGGCGTGCCGAAAGGCGGTCAAGGAGGCAGTGGCAGCGTGACTGCGACCACGTGGTGGGCGCTGGCGTTCATCGCCGCGTGTGTGGTATTCATAGTGTGGGTGCGGGTAAAATATCCTTTGCCTGACCCCACCAGGGCGCGTCGTCGTGCTTCGCCTCGACGCCAGCGACCCACGAAAGGCTCTTCTAAAGCACGAACACGTTAAACGCAAAGGCAACCCGATTGGTGGCAAAGTCAGTTTATCTATGTTATACTGTAGAGTGAGTGGCTTGAGTGGCAAGGAGGAGCCTATGGGCTATACAAACTTTGACCAGATTCTCGAAGACGCGGCACGGCTAAAGCGCAATAAGGTGGCTGTAGCCTGTGCACATGAACAGTCGGTAATGGAGGCGTTGCGCCTGGCACAGAATGCCAATCTGGCGCAGCCTCTTTTTATAGGTGACGCCGAACGTATCTATGCTATCGCCCACGACTTGGAATACGCCATCACACCCGATATGGTGCTGGATGAGCCGGACGACATCGCCGCGGCGCGACGCGCGGTGCAGATGGTGCGGGAAGGCGAGTGCGACGTGCTGATGAAGGGACAAATCCACACCGCAGACCTGCTGCGTGCCATTCTGGACCGCGAAGCGGGCTTACGTACCGGTCGCATTATGAGCCATGTGTTCATTCTGGAGCTAAGAGACCGCTTGCTGATGGTCACCGACGGCGCCATGAACATCAAGCCCGACCTGATGCAGAAGGCGCAGATTATCTGCAATGCGGTGTTCGTGGCTCAGGGACTGGGCATTCGCAAACCGAAGGTAGCGGTGCTGGCGGCAGTGGAAACGGTCAATCCCGACGTGCCTTCCACCATCGACGCTGCCATCCTCTCCAAGATGGCAGAACGCAATCAGATACCGGATTGTATCGTGGACGGTCCCTTCCAGATGGACAATATCCTGTCCGAGGAAGCGGCACGGATGAAGAGGCTGAACAGCCCGGTGGCAGGCAATGCGGACATCGTGCTGGTGCCGGATATCGAGGCGGGCAATGCGCTGGTCAAGATGTTCGCACACGCCAGTAGGGGACGAGTCGCCGGTGTCCTTGTTGGGGCATCTGCACCGGTAGTGTTAACCAGCCGCGCCGACTCGGCGGAGTCCAAGATGCTGTCGATTGCGGTTGCCGCTATTCTGGCGAATCCGCCGCGCAGAGCGCGAATCAGATTGGGTACGGTGTCGGTGTAAGCGGAGCGTATACGGGGAGGCATGGCTCATCGCCGGCGAGCAGCCTCTCAAAACCTTACCTGTCATCCCCATCCGGAGGGGGAGGCTGCTGCCGAGCCGTTGGTATCGTGCGCAGGCATCTGGAGGGTGAGGCTCCTGCCGAGCTGTTGATGTCCTTTGGAG
Organism: Armatimonadota bacterium; assembly: GCA_049969495.1. GTDB lineage: Bacteria > Armatimonadota > HRBIN16 > HRBIN16 > HRBIN16 > HRBIN16. The sequence continues at coordinate 1,074 of JBMFOT010000001.1, read as the reverse complement.
GGTGCGCCAGCACCCGTGGCAATCCCCTTCGTGAGCGCAGAAGATCGCTTCGGCATTGCGTGCCTCAAGGACACGTGGGGCGTGCGATGAAAGACTTTTTTGCAAGATTGAGCCTGTTACAGACTACTAAGCAGTTCTCTCCTGGCACAGCGTTTGCGGAAGACCGCCGAGCAAGTCACATACACGCACGGCTGTGAGTGCGAAGACGACCAGTGCAATGTCAAACAAAAGATCCGCATTTGCGATGGTTAGCGCACAGGTTATCTGGCATCGCAGCTGTAGCCACTGATACGGGTAGTTTGTACAAACAGGTTCGGAAAGGCATTTGGGAAGTGTGTTGACCATCTGACCATAGAGGTAATAAGCCGACACAAAAAACCAGATGACAGTGGTGATGAGATTTTGCACGCTCGGAAAGCGGTGGCTGCTGCTGTGTTCATCGCCCATCGTCTGCTCGTTTCCGTATAGAAAGCGGTGCCCAGTTAACACCATGATAGTGAGTGCGCTTGCAACGAAAATTGGGTCAAAGTTGGCGACGGACGCAAACAGTATCATGAGCAGCAGAGGCATCAAGCGATAAGTTCCTGCAGGTAGATGTTGAATCATTTGTCTCTTGACGTTGTCCAGTCCCGCGACGAATGCCATCAGCAAGCCTTCGGTCACCGAACCCGTGAAAAAGAGTAATACCAATAGCAATATTAGCAAGTTGCTCGCTCTTGTCGTGCTCTGCACATCCGCTCGCCTGAAGTAGAGGCGGAAACCGATACCAGCAATCATAGCAGCGGCAAGCATCACATGCGCTTCCTTCCACGAAGCACGTCCAAAATGGTCACATTGCCGTCCGGTCCACACGAGATAAGAGAACAGGATCAGCATGATTCCCCAAACTACTCTGCTGTATCGCTTTTCATTCATGGTTGCTCCTCCTTGCCGTGAGGGGCATAGAGGATTTTGTTCTATCTTATGTATACGTCAGCACCACATAAGCTACCCGGCGGTCCTTGCCGAAATGGACTACCAGTCGGTACATCCATATATCGTATGTCCACATCTGCCCTTTGGAGGGTATAAGCG